>CAJWQN010000120.1 GCA_913045505.1 uncultured Rhodospirillaceae bacterium
AAAAGGCTCGAACATAAACCGGACAGATCATGTGCTACATAAACCGGACATATCATCTGCTAGCGACACGGCCTTGGAGCCGCCTTGACATTTCGCGGAGTGGGCGGACACACTGCCATCCCATCCATTCGGCTTGGTCACGGTGGGACTCGAGATGAAAAGCCTCGGATATCACAGGATTGCGCTGGCGGCCGCGGCGCTGATGGCATCGGCCGCGACCACCTCGGCCCAGGACGGCGGTATCGAGGTCGGTGTGCTCAGTTGCGCCAGCGTGCCGGGGAGCGAGCTTAACCTGCTGATCACCTCCAGTGTCGATATTTTGTGCGAATTCAAGACCCCGGCGGGGGTGGAATTCTACAAGGGCGAGACCGGGATCGGGTTGGGGATCGATCTGGATTTCGGTCGCAACGAGGAAATCCATTACGCGGTGATCTCGGCCAGCGCGGACGTGCGGGTCGGCGCCTATGCGCTGGAAGGGAAATATGTCGGCGGCAAGGCCTCGGCCACGGTCGGCGCCGGCGTCGGGGTGGCGGCGCTGCTGGGCGGTGGGAAGCGCAACATATCGCTCCAGCCGTTCGCGGTGGAGAGCAGCACCGGGCTCGGCTTGGCCGGTGGCTTGACCTACCTGTATCTGCAGCGCGACCCGCGGTGAGTGGGTTGATCGAACTCGGCCACGCTCACGGCACGGGGCTGTAGCCGGCCACGCATCGGATGAGTGGCGAGGACGCAACCGAGTCGGGCGCGCCCGCGACGGGTGCGGGGCGGCGCCATCCGGGCGCCGGCCGGCGCCAGGGCCGGGTCGGGGACCGTGGCCGGCAGGTCGAACCCTGGGCGCTGGCGGAAGTGCGGGCGATGCTGGGCGACAGCCCACGCCGCCGGGATTTGCTGATCGAGCATCTTCATCTGATCCAGGACCGGAAGCGGCATCTGTCGGTCCCCCATCTCGCCGCCCTGGCCGCCGAGTTGCGGCTGTCCCAGGCAGAGGTCTACGAGGTCGCGACCTTCTATGCCCATTTCGACGTGGTTGGCGACGGCGAGCCGCCGTCGCCGCCGCTGACGGTGCGGGTCTGCGACAGTCTGTCCTGCGCCTTGGCCGGAGGCGAGGCGCTGTTGGCCCGGCTGGGGGAGGACCCGGGTGATGGCGTGCGGGTCGTGCGCGCGCCCTGCATGGGCCGCTGCGCCACCGCGCCGGTGGCCGAGGTCGGCCACCGCCATATCGACGGCGCGACCGTGGCGGAGGTGCGGGCAGCGGTGGAATTGGGACAAACCGAGCCTCGGATAGCTCCCTACGAATCCCTCGACGCCTACCGGCAAGACGGCGGCTATGGGCGGTTGGGTGAATGCCTGACCGGGCGCCGGGCGCCGGGCGACGTGATCGCGATTCTGGAGCAGAGCGGGCTTCGGGGTCTCGGCGGCGCCGGCTTTCCGGCGGGGCGCAAATGGCGGCTGGTTCGCGCCCAGCCGGGGCCGCGGTTGATGGCGATCAACGCCGATGAGGGCGAGCCCGGCACCTTCAAGGACCGCTATTTCCTGGAGCGCACGCCCCACCGGTTTCTGGAGGGCATGCTGATCGCGGCCTGGGCGGTGGCGGCCGAGGAGATCACGATCTATCTGCGCGACGAATATCCGGCCGTGCGCGAAATCCTGCGCCGCGAAATCGCGGCGGTCGAGGCCGCCGGGCTCACCGGCGGCCCTCCCATCCATCTTCGCCGCGGCGCTGGCGCCTATATCTGCGGCGAGGAATCGGCGATGCTCGAGAGTATCGAGGGCAAGCGCGGCCTGCCGCGCCATAGGCCACCGTTCCCGGCCGAGGTCGGTCTGTTCGGCCGGCCAACCCTGATTCACAACGTCGAGACCCTGTATTGGGTAAGTGAAATCCTCGCGCGCGGCGCCGACTGGTTCGCGGGCCAAGGGCTGAACGGCGCCAAGGGATTGCGGTCGTTCTCGGTCTCCGGCCGGGTCCGGGAGCCGGGGGTCAAGATCGCGCCCGCGGGCATCACCGCGCGGGCGCTGATCGACGATCATTGCGGTGGCATGGCCGAGGGCCACGCCTTCAAGGGATATCTGCCCGGTGGCGCCTCCGGTGGCATATTGCCCGCCGATCTGGCCGACCTGCCGCTCGATTTCGGCACCCTCGAAGCCCATGGCGGCTTCATCGGCTCGGCCGCGGTGATCGTGCTCGGCGATGGCGACGACATCCGCCGGGTGGCCCTCAACCTGATGCGGTTTTTCGAGGACGAAAGCTGCGGCCAATGCGCGCCCTGCCGCCTGGGCACCGAAAAGGCGGCCAAGCTGATGGCGCGCGAGATGTGGGACGAAGTCCTCTTGGAGCAGCTTTCGGCGGCCATGGCCGATGCCTCGATCTGCGGGTTGGGCCAGGCGGCGCCGAATCCGCTCAAGTCCGTCTTCCGCTATTTCCGAGAGGATTTGGCGCGGTGACCGGGGCGGTTGAATTCATACTGGACGGCCGGACTGTGACGGCGGCCGCCGGGGAAACGATCTGGCGGGCCGCCGCCCGGTCGGGCATCGACATCCCGCATCTCTGCCATACCCCGGCGCCGGGCTATCGTGCCGACGGCAATTGCCGGCTGTGCATGGTCGAGATCGCCGGCGAGCGCGTCCTGGCCGCCTCCTGCATGCGCAAACCCGTTCCCGGCATGGACGTGCGCACGGGTTCGGCCCGCGCCCGGGCCGCTCGCGACATGGTGATGGAACTCCTGCTCGCCGATCAGCCACCGCGCGAGAACGCCCATGATCCGGAATCCGAGCTGTGGCGCTGGGCCGAACGCATGGGCCGAACCGAAAGCCGCTTTACGCCGCGCCCGACCCCGGCGCCCGATCTCGGCCACGGCGCCATGGCGGTCAATCTCGATGCCTGCATTCACTGCACCCGATGCGTCCGTGCCTGCCGGGAGGTCCAGGTCAACGACGTGATCGCCATGGCCGGGCGCGGCGCGGCGAGCGAGATCGTGTTCGACATGGCCGATCCCATTGGCCAATCGAGTTGCGTCGCCTGCGGCGAATGCGTCCAGGCCTGCCCGACCGGAGCGTTGCTCGAGACCGGCGCCCGCCCGGCGCCAGACAGGAAAGTCGACAGCATCTGCCCCTATTGTGGGGTCGGCTGCCAGCTCACCTACCACGTCAAGGACGACCGCCTGATTCGGGTCGAGGGGCGGGATGGGCCGGCCAACCGGGGACGGCTGTGCGTCAAGGGGCGGTTCGGCCTAGATTATGTCCACCACCCCGACCGGTTGACCGTGCCGCTGATCCGCAAGCCCGGCGTGGCCAAGGACCCCGACGACAGGGTCGACCCGTCCGATCCGTCGTCCCATTTCCGGCCCGCGAGTTGGGACGAGGCCCTCGATGTCGCGGCCCGGGGGCTGGTCCGCGTTCGCGACAGCCATGGCGGTGGCGCTCTGGCCGGATTCGGCTGCGCCAAGGGCTCCAACGAGGAGGCCTATCTGGTCCAGAAGCTGGTTCGGGTCGGCTTCGGCACCAACAATGTCGATCACTGCACCCGGCTCTGCCATGCCAGTTCGGTCGCGGCCCTGATGGAGACCATCGGCTCCGGGGCGGTGACCGCGCCGTTTTCGGAAGCCGTCAACGCCCAGGTGATCATGGTCGTCGGCGCCAACCCGACCGAAAACCACCCGGTCGCGGCGACCTTTTTCAAGAACGCGGTCAAGGCCGGCGCCAAGCTGATCGTGATCGACCCGCGCGGCCAGGCGCTCGAACGTCACGCCACCCACATGATCACCCACAGACCGGGCTCGGACGTGGCGGTGCTGAACGCCCTGTTGCACGTCATTGTCGCCGAAGAGCTCTATGACAGCCAATACGTCCAGGCCAACGCCAGCGGTTTCGAGACCCTGCGCGAGCATCTGAAGGACTACGCGCCCGAGGCCATGGCCGAACTCTGCGGCGTGCCGGCCGAGACCTTGCGGGCGGTGGCTCGGGAGTATGGCGGCGCCGAGAGCGCGATGATCTTCTGGGGCATGGGCGTCTCCCAGCATGTCCACGGCACCGACAACGCCCACTGTCTGATTTCCCTGGCCCTGCTCACCGGCCAGGTCGGCCGGCCCGGCACCGGGCTCCATCCGCTGCGCGGGCAGAACAACGTCCAGGGCGCCTCCGACGCCGGGCTGATCCCGATGGTCTATCCCGATTACCGACCGGTGGACGATGCCCGGGCGCGGGCGTTTTTCGAGGATTTCTGGGCCGCCTCGCTCGATCCCGCGCCGGGACTGACCGTGGTCGAGATCGCCGATGCCGCCCATGCGGGGGCGATCAAGGGCATTTACGTCATGGGCGAGAATCCGGCCATGTCGGACCCCGACGCGGGCCATGTCCGCGTCGCGCTCAGCCGGCTCGACCATCTGGTGGTCCAGGACATCTTCCTGACCGAAACCGCGGGCTTCGCCGACGTGATCCTGCCGGCGACGGCGTTTCCCGAAAAAGACGGCAGCTTCACCAATACCGACCGCAGGGTGCAGATCGGCCGCGCCGCGATCCCGCCGCCCAACGACGCGCGCCAGGACTGGCGGATCATTCAGGACATCGCGCGCCGCATCGGGCTCGATTGGAATTACACCCACCCGCGCGACGTGTTCGCTGAAATGCGTCGTTGCATGCCCTCGATCGCCGGCATCACCTGGGCGCGCCTGGAGGCCGAGGGCGCGGTCACCTATCCGTGCCGGGAAGAGGGCGATCCGGGCGAGGCGGTGCTGTTCGGCGACGGCTTCCCGACCCCGGACCGGCGCGGACGCCTGGTGCCCGCCGCGATCATCCCGCCGGACGAGACCCCGGACGAGGCCTACCCGATGGTGCTGACCACGGGCCGCCATCTGGAGCATTGGCACACCGGTGTCATGACCCGGCGCGCCCAAATGCTCGACGACTTGGAGCCGGAGGCGATGTGCGAGTTGTCGGGCGTCGATCTCCGCCGGCTCGGCCTCAGCCCCGGCGAGAAGGTGCGCGTGACGAGCCGGCGCGGCGCCGTCGAACTCAAGGCCCGCCTGGCCAGCGCCACGCCCGAAGGCGTCGTGTTCATCCCGTTCTGCTACGCCGAGGCCGCCGCCAACTTGCTCACCAACCCCGCCCTCGACCCGTTCGGCAAAATCCCCGAACTCAAATTCTGCGCGGTCCGGGTCGAAAGGATCGACACGGGGACGGCCGAACCGTGAAGATCGACGGCAAGACGGTTCTGGTGTGCGATTGCGGGGCGACGATGGCGCTCGATGGGGCGCGGCTGGCCGCGGATCTGGGCGCCGATGAGGCGGCGACGGTTCATCATGCGCTGTGCCGGAGCGGGATTGCGGCCTTCGAGCAGGCAGTGGCGGACGGCGGTCCGGTGCTGGTCGGCTGCACCCAGGAGGCGGCGCTGTTTTCAGAGGTCGCGGCGGAGAAGGGCGGTGATGCGGCGCTCGGCTTTGTCGATCTCCGCGAGCGGGCCGGTTGGGGCGAAGCCGGCGAGGACGCGGCGCCCAAGATCGCGGCCCTGATCGCCGAGGCCGCGGTCCCGGTCCCGCCGGTGCCGGCCGTGACCTTGAATTCCGGCGGCGTGACCCTGATTTATGGCCGCGACGAGACCGCGCTCGAGGTTGCCCGCCAGCTCGCCGGGCGCCTGGAGGTCACCGTTCTGCTCGACCGGCCCGACGCGGTGATGCCGCCACGGGTGCGCGAGGCGGCGATTTTCCGGGGCACGGTCGCCCGGGCAAGCGGCCATTTCGGCGCCTTCGCGCTGGTCGTGGACGGCTGGGCGCCGGCCCGAGCCTCGTCGCGGACCACCCTTGAATTCAAGCCGGGCCGGGATGGCGTCGAACTGCGGTTCGATCTGATTCTCGACCTGACCGGCGGGACGCCCCTGCTTCGGGCGCCCGAGGCACGGGACGGTTATTTCAATCCCGATCCCGGCAACCCGGCGGCGGTCCAGAAGGCGCTGTTCGATCTGGTCGATCTGGTCGGGGCGTTCGACAAGCCGCGCTATGTGGACTACGACCCGGCGATCTGCGTGCATGGGCGGAGCCGCAAGATCGGTTGCAGCCGCTGCCTGGACGCCTGTCCGACCGCCGCGGTCAGCGCGGACGGTGATCAGGTCGCGTTCGATACCGCTGTCTGCGCCGGCTGCGGCCAATGCGCGAGCGTCTGCCCGACCGGTGCCGCGACCTATGCCCTGCCCGCCCCGAAGGTGGTGTACGCGCGGCTGGCGGCGCTGCTCGGCCGCTATCGCGAGGCCGGTGGCCAGGCGCCGGTGCTGCTGGTCCACGATACCGAGTCGGGCGCTGATCTGATCGCCGCGATCGGGCGTTACGGGCGCGGTCTGCCGGCCAACCTGCTGCCGTTCGCGCTCAACACCGTCACCCAGCTCGGCCTGGATTTCCTGCTTGCGGCGTTGGCCCATGGGGTGGCGCGGGTGGTTGTGCTGAGTCGACCCCGGGACCGGGATGCCCGCTTCGCCCTCGACGCGCAGATCGAGATCGCGAACGCGGTGACAGCCGGGCTCGGCGCCGGCGCCGGACATATCGCCGTGATCGACGATACCGACCCCGATCGGGTCGCGGCACGGCTATGGGAATGGGCGGCGGCGGCGGAGGCGGAGGGCAGCGCATTCCCCGCGGGCGGCTTCCTGGCCATGGGTGGCAAGCGTGATCGCATGCGGCTCGCGCTCCAGAATCTTCATGATCATGCCCCGGTACCGGTCGATCGGCTGGCGCTGCCGGCCGGCGCGCCGTTCGGCGCCGTGGCCGTGGCTACCGAGGGCTGCACCTTGTGTCTGGCCTGTGTCGGCGCTTGCCCGACCGGAGCGCTGATCGCCAATCCGGACAAGCCCCAGCTCGGCTTTCGCGAGCAGGCCTGCGTGCAATGCGGGCTGTGCCGGAACACTTGCCCGGAATCGGTGATCGCCCTGGAGCCCCGCCTCGATTTTACCGCCGCCGCGCGCGAGGCGCGGGTTCTCCATGAGGAGGAGCCGTTCCCGTGCATCCGCTGCGGCAAGCCGTTCGGGGTGCGCTCGATGATCGAGAAGATGGCCGAACGGCTCAGCGACCATTCGATGTTCGCCGGCGATGGCCAGGCGCTGGATCGCATCCGCATGTGCGATACCTGCTGCGTCGCCGCCGAGTTCGACACCCCCAATCCGCTTGCCGGCCCGCCCCGGCCACGGCCGCGCACCAGCGACGATTATTTGCGTGACGACGATTAGACCGAGCCTCTGAGCGAAGGACACCACACGGCAATGACCATGAAACTGGGCCTGATGGCCGGCTATTGGGGCGCGCGGCCACCCGAGGACCTGATCGGCCTGGCCAAGCGCGCCGAGGCCCTGGGCTACTGGGGATTCTTCACCGCCGAGGCCTATGGCTCCGATGCCCTGACGCCGCTCGCCTGGATCGGCGCTCATACCGATCGGATCATGCTCGGCACCGCGATCGTTCAGATGTCCGCGCGCACGCCCGTGGCCGTGGCGATGCACGCGCTGACCCTGGATCATCTCTCGGGCGGACGGATGATTCTGGGCCTGGGCGTGTCGGGGCCGCAGGTGGTCGAAGGCTGGTATGGCCAGCCATTCGCCAAACCGCTGGCCCGGACCCGGGAATATGTCGATATCGTCCGTCAGGTGCTGGCCCGCGAACAGCCGGTCCAGAATGCCGGTCCCCACTATCCGATTCCCTATCCGGCCGATGCGCCCGGGTCCTGGGGGCTGGGCAAGCCGCTCAAGCCGATCACCCATCCGCTGCGCGCCGATCTGCCGATCTATCTGGGCGCCGAGGGCCCGAAGAACGTGGCCATGGCCGCCGAGATTTGCGACGGCTGGTTTCCGCTCTACTACTCGCCATTACGCGAGGCGGTCTATGCGGAGGCCATCTCCGGGCGCAAACCGGGCTTCGAAATCATGTATCCGATGCAGATGCACCTGACCGAGGACATCGAGGCCGGGCGGCTCGAGGTGAAGCGGAACCTGGCGCTCTATGTGGGCGGGATGGGCAGCCGGGACCGCAATTTTCACAATGCCCTGATCGCGCGCATGGGTTTCGCCGACGCGGCCAAGACCATCCAGGACCTTTATCTCGACGGCAAGAAGGCCGAGGCGGTGGCGGCGGTGCCCGACGATCTGGTCGATGAGATCGCCCTGGTCGGACCGAAGGACCGGATCAAACAGCGCCTGGCGGCCTGGCAGGACAGCGCCGTCACCGGCCTGCTGGTCTGGCCGAAATCAGACGCCGATTTGGGGCTCTACGCCGAGTTGATACTGGACTGATCGAGCCAGCGTCCGTCACCAAATAATCTTGTTCGGATCGCCTTGATAGAGCGAACGGATGAAGGCGATGACTTTCCAGATCTGGTCGCCGTCGAGATCCTTCGCCCACGCCACCATCACGGTTCCCTTGCGGCCTTTGGCGATGGCCTTGAACAGGGTCTTGTCGGTCGGCTTGTAGACCCACTCGTCGTCGATCAGGCTGGGGCCGACGCCGCCTTCGGCGACGCC
>CAJWQN010000121.1 GCA_913045505.1 uncultured Rhodospirillaceae bacterium
GTTGGCGGGTGCTATGGTTCGAGCTATTGAACTGGGTTTCGGCCACCTCATCGGCCGCCGGCCACCGAGGTCGAGGACGCGCCGCCCCTTGTCATCGATCTCGCGAGGGCGGGGATTCGGTCGATCATTTGGGCGAGGGGCTATCGGCGGGCGCGGGCGCTTCCCTGTGCATTGACCGCCGATAGCCAGCGACATCCGGTGCCGGACGATCATGGCCTCTGGTCGCGGCGCGATCGGTAATTTCGGGGCCGCGTGACTTCGCTGGGGGGGCTTTCTATAGTTTCGCCGCGCCCGGCGGCGGCCCGGGCACCGGGCGGGAAGGGGCATGGCGGGGCAGCGCTATACGGTCTATGAGATGATCGAGCGGCTGGTCGCGTTCGATACCACCAGCCGTGAGTCCAATTTGGGCCTGATCGACTTCGTGGCCGATTACTTGGCCGGCCATGGGGTCACCTCGCGCCGGGTGTTCGACGATACCGGCGCCAAGGCCAATCTGTTCGCCACGCTGGGGCCAGAGGGGCCCGGTGGCATCGTGCTCTCGGCCCATACCGACGTGGTGCCGGTGGACGGCCAGGACTGGTCATCGGACCCGTTCACGGTGGTCCGCCGGGGCGGGCGGCTGTATGGCCGCGGCACCGCCGACATGAAGAGTTTCCCGGCGGTGGCGTTGGCTCTGGCGCCGGCGCTGCTCGCCCGCGCGCCCAGGATTCCGGTTCATCTGGCGCTGTCCTATGACGAAGAGGTCGGTTGCCTGGGCGCGCCCCGGCTGGTCGATTTGATCACGGCGTCGGGGCTGGCGCCGTCGGTGGTGATCATCGGCGAGCCGAGCGGCATGAAAGTGGTCAACCGGCACAAGGGCGTCACTCGGTTCGCGACCGTGGTCGATGGCCTGGCGGCCCATTCGGCCTATACCGACCGAGGGGTGAGCGCGATTTTCGAGGCCGGCGAGGTGCTCCATTTCCTGGGCAAGCTGGCCGAGGACTTGGCGGTGCGCGCCGACGGCGCCGGCGAGTACGATCCGCCCTACCACACCATTCATGTCGGGCGAATCGCCGGCGGCACGGCGGCCAACATCATCCCCCGCCGGTGCCAGATCGACTGGGAGGCGCGCATGTTGCCCGGCCACGACCTGGCCGAGACGGTGGTTGGGCCGCTCGAGGCGTTCGTCGCGGAGTCGCTGTTGCCGCGCATGCACGCGGTCTCGGAGAAGACCGGCATCTCGACCGAGATGGTGCTCGACGTCGCGCCGCTACGCCCGGAGCCGGACTCGGCGGCGGAAGCGCTGGTCCGGGCGCTGGCCGGCGACAACAGCCCGTCAGGCGCGATCTCGTTCGGCACCGAAGGCGGCATCTACCAGAGCGGCGGCTACGCGGCGGTGGTTTGCGGGCCTGGCAGCATCCTCCAGGCGCACGGCCCCGACGAATACATCGACATCGACCAGGTCGAAGCCTGCATCGCCTTCATGGGCCGCCTGATCGACCACGTCTGCCGCCCGTGAGAGCCGACCCGCGATGGCGACGTCAATCCTCGTAGCTGTCGTGGCGGCTGACCCAGGCCATGGCGTAGGGAAGTCCCGCCTCGTCGCGGCCCTTGGGCACCAAGTCCAGGTGGTGATAGGCGGCGTTGAGCATGTCGAGGCCGCGGCCAAAGGTCGAATAGGTGTGGAAGATGGCACCGGTCTCGTCCTTGGCGAACACGCTCAGTCCGGGTGCTTCCTCGGAGGGAAACTGGCTATCGTTGTAGTTGTAATAGCGCCCCTCCGCGTCCATCTCCTCCTGGGTGAACGAGACGTGATAATCGAAATTGAAGCTGTTGTTCAGTGACGACAGCCATTTGAAGCGCCAGCCCATGCGCTTCTTGTAGGCTTCGAGCTTGTTCAGCGGCGCCCTCGAAATCGCGACCATCGAGACGTCGCGATGGTTCAGATGGATGTCGGTACCGTCGTAATTGTCGGCCCAGAACGAACAGCTCGGGCAGCCCTCGTCCCAAGTCGGGCCGTACATGAAGTGCCAGGTGATGAGCTGGCTGCGCCCATCGAACACCTCCGACAGGGTTTCGGCCCCCTCCGGCCCCTCGAACACGTAATCCTTCTCGACCCGTTCCCAGGGAAGCTCCCGGCGCTGCCGGCTGAGCTCGTCCCGGAGCTTGGTGAATTCCTTTTCTTTCTCCAGATGGGCCATGCGCGCGGCCAACCACTCGGCACCGGATACGATCTTGGGTCCTTCCATGATCTCTGCTCCCGTCATCGTTGTCGGCCGGCCGTTTGCCCTCAGCCGGCGGCCGCGTCGTCCTTGATCCAAGGGTCCGGGCCCGGATCGCCACCGCCGGCGCGGCATTCGAGACGGGCCATGAAATGATCCCAGCCCGCGCCGTGAGACGGGGCCAGTTCGACGGAGAGGCCGCTATGGACCAGCCGCAACAGCGTCCCGTTGGTGCTCTCGGTGAGGGTGATCTCGACCGTGCTCGCGCCCGGCGGCAAAGCCTCGCCGCCCTCCCAGCCCCAGGTGAATACCACCCGCCGATAGGGCGTCACCTCGACAAACCTGCCGGCGGCAATGTTCGCGCCGTCGACGTTGACCCGAAACGCGCCGCCGGACCTGGCCTCGAGCCGCGCCTCGATCCCCATCCAGCGCACGAATTTCTCGGATTCGGTGAGGAACCCGAACACGATCTCCGGCCGGGCGGCGATGAACACGTCCCGCTCGACTCGGTCTGGCCGCTCAAGTCGGTCCGGTTGCTCCGGTTCACGTTCCGCCATCGGTCTTGCTCGTCTGCTCCGCCTCGGCCGCGGCCTTGAGGCGGACCAAGCCGTCGTCCCACAGCCGGTCCAGATAGGCACGGACCTCATCCAGGCGGTCTGGCTCCGCCCGGTACAGGCGTCGGGTCCCGTCACGACGCATACTGACCAGACCGGCCCCGGCAAGAACTTTCAGATGTTGCGAGATTGCCGGCCGAGACAGCATGAACCACGCCGCGATCGCGCCGGCCGGCATTTCCTCGTGGCGGACCAGGGCCAATATTCGGCGCCGATGAGGGTCGGCCAGGGCTCGCAGTGTGTCGTCCATTCCTTACGTATAGTGATATTTACGTAAGTGTCAACTTACATTTAGAGGGACCACCATTGTCAGCCGTCGTCCTCGAGCCCGTCGATGCGCCGGGACAGTTGCTCGGCCTCGGTGCCGTCGGCGGGCAGCAGCGCCAACAGGCGCCGCCAGAACTCGGCCGCTTCGTCGGCCCGGCCGGCACCCTCCGCGGCTAGGCCCAGGAACCACAAGGCATCGATGTGGGTCGGGTCGAGATCGAGCAGACGGCCAAACGCGGCCACCGCCGCATCGGGTATCGGGGTTTCCGGATCGGCGACCGCGATCTCGGCCATGGCGTAATCGCCGAGCACGACTGGATCATCGGGCGCCAACGCCGCGGCCCGGGCGTAAGCATCGCGGGCGCCCTCGTGCTCGTCCAGCACCCGCTTGGCGTTGGCCAGGCGTTTCCAGCCTTGCAGATCGCCGGGTTCCTGGCCAAGCCGGGTCTCGAGGCGCGCGACCATGCCCCGGATCATCGCCATCCGATCGTCCGCCGTCATTTCGGCGGCGGCGGCCATGTCCGCTTCGTCGGGGCCCGGTGCCGCCCGCTCGGGCGGCGGCGCCTCCACGAGCGCGACGTCGGGAACCGGCACCCCCATCTCCTCGGCCAAGGCACGCAATTGCTCGCGCAAGGCCGGCAGCCAGGGCTGTTCCGGATCGGCCTCCTCGGCCAGGCGCCGCCAGATCGACAGAGCCCGCGCGCTCTCGCCGGCCTGGATATGGTCGAGACCGGTGAAATAAAGCGCGACCTGATGGGCGGGATCACGCCCGAGCACGGCCTCGAACTGCTGGCGCGCCGCCGGGGTCACGACGCCATCGTTGCGGTAGACGATCGCCTCGCCGAGCGCCGAAGCGATGTCGTTGTCCTCCGGGGCCAGGGCCGCGGCCTCCCGATAGGCACTGATCGCGGCCTCGTAACGGGCGCTGAAGGCGTAGGATCGGGCGAGCAGGACCCAGCCGTCGAGGTCGTCGGGCTCCTCCTTGAGCCGGGCCGCGAGCTGGGCGACCGCCTGCTCCATGTCCGGGTTCGTGGTGCCCGGCTCCAGCGCCCGCGGCCGCTCGGCAAGTGGCTGGTCGGGGATGGTCGGGTTGCCGATCGCGAGATAGACCGCCGCCGCCGCCGCCGGCGCCGCCAGCACCATGGCCACCGGCACCGCGCGGCGCATCCGCCCCTCGTGCGCCGGGGTCGGGTCGGCGCCGTTTTCGGCGCCCGCGGCAAGGATGCGGCGTTCGATTTCGGTGCGCGCGGCGCGCTCCTGATCAGGCGTGATCAGGCCGCGTTCGAGATCGGCGCCGAGTTCGCGGAGCTGTTCACGATAGACGTGGAGATCATAGCCCGCCCGCGGCGCCAAGGGCGGGCGCCGGCGCAGGAGCGGTGGCAGCAACGCCGCCAGGGCCGCCGCGGCCAGCACCCCGAACGCGAGTATCAGCTCCATTCCGGCTCGGCGCTCACGATGACGGCTCGTCGTCGAGGAGCGCGGCCAAGCGCGCCTGCTCGGACTCGCTCAGCGGCGCCGCCGCGACCTGACTTCGGCGCCGGAAAAACACCGCGACGCCGATGATGGCCAGCGCCACGATCAGCGCCGGGCCCAGCCACAGCAGATAGGTCCGGGGCTTGAACGGCGGCTTGAGCAACACGAAGTCGCCGTAGCGGACGACCAGATAGTCTGTCACCTCCTCGTCGCTGTCGCCGGCGGCGATGCGCTCGCGCACCACCCGGCGCAGATCGAGAGCCAATTCCGCGTCCGAGTCGAAAATCGACTGGTTCTGGCACACCAGGCACCGAAACAGTCGCGACAGCTCGCGGGCACGATCCTCCATCGCCGGGTCGGCCAGGGGCACGTCGTTCTCGAACGCCGGCGCCGGCATCGGCTGCAGTCCCGCCCAGGCCAAGAAAAGGGTCAGCAACAGCGCCCTCACTGGCGCAGCCTTTCGATCAGCGGCAGCAGGTGTTTGTCCAGATCGCGCTGGGTGATCGGGCCGATATGCTTGTAGCGAATGCGGCCGTCGCGATCGATCACGAAAGTCTCGGGCACGCCGTAGACGCCGAGGTCGATGCCGATCCGGCCGTCGAGGTCGGCGCCGATCCGCTCATAGGGGTCGCCAAGCTCGTCCAGCCAGGCGCGGGCGTCGGCCGGCTTGTCCTTGTAACTGATCCCGAACAGCTTGACCGTGCCCGCCTCGGCCAGGGTCGTCAGCAGCGGATGCTCGGCCCGGCACGGCAGGCACCAGGAGGCGAAAACGTTGACGAACGACACCGCGCCGGCCAGGTCGGCGGTCGCCAGGCCTCGGGTGTCGTCGTCCACCGCCGGCAGATCGAACTCGGGCATCGGCTTGTCGGCCAAGGCGGTCGGCACCTCGGACGGGTCCAGCGACAGGCCGCGCAGGAAAAACCCGGCCAGGACCAGGAACAACGTCACGGGCAGCAGATAGGCGAAGCGGCGCACCGGCACGAGCACCCGGCTCAGGTCCCGGCTTCGGGCGCGAGGGCGGGCGCCGCCCGAGCGCGACTTCGGGTCGGCGCGCCCACCCGGTGGCGCCGGTCGCTCAGCGATACCGCGCCGCCCAGCGCCATGACCACCGCGCCCAGCCAGATCCACGGGACCAGCGGATTGTAATAGATGCGGGTGCTCCAGCCGCCGCGGCCATCGGAATCACCGACCACGAAGTAAAGATCGGCAAACCAGGTGGTATGGATCGCGGCCTCGGTGGTTGGGCGCTGCTGGACCGGGTAGAAGCGCTTTTCCGGCCACAGTTCGGCGACCGGCGCGCCGGCGCGGGCGACGGTGACATGGCCGCGTTCGACCGCGTAGTTGGGACCGTCGGAATTGTCGACACCGAGGAGGGTGAAATCGTAACCGGCCACGGCCACCGATTCGCCGGGGCGCATGACCTGGAGGCTTTCGACCCGCCAGGCGCTCGACGCGGTGATCCCGGCGATCACGCACGCCACGCCCAGATGGGCGATGGTCATGCCGTAGGCGGCGCGCGGCAGGCCGAACGCACGGCGAAGTGACTCACCCGGCGGCACCGCGAACAGCCGGACCCGGTGCGCCCATTCCCGCGCCGCCGAGGCCGCCAGCCAGGTCGCCAGACCGATGCCGAGGCCGGCGAGCACGGGGCCGCCGGCATGGCTCCAGAGCGCCCAGACCACGGCGATGGCGGTCGCCACGCCGACCAGTCGGAGGCGGCCAAGCACGCCGGCCAGATCGGCACGCTTCCAGGCCAGCAGCGGCGCGATGCCGCCGAGGATGATCAGCGGCGTCATCAACGGCACGAACACGGCGTTGAAATAGGGCGGGCCGACCGAGACCTTGTCGCCGCCCAGGGCATCGACGAACAGCGGATATAGGGTGCCCAACAGCACCGTGGCGGCGGCGGTGGTCAGCAGCAGGTTGTTGATCACCAGCCCACCCTCGCGCGAGATCGGGGCGAACAGCCCGCCGCCCTTGAGCTGCGGCGCGCGGATGGCGAACAGGGCCAGGGAGCCGCCGACCACGATCACCAGGAAGGCGAGAATGAACACCCCTCGGGCCGGATCGGTGGCAAAGGCATGGACCGAGGTGAGCACCCCGGAGCGGACCAGAAATGTGCCCAGCAAGCTAAACGAAAACGCGATAATCGCGAGCAGAATGGTCCAGGCGCGGAGCGCGCCCCGCTTCTCGCAGACGATCGAGGAATGGAGCAGCGCGGTGCCCGCCAGCCAGGGCATGAACGAGGCGTTCTCGACCGGGTCCCAGAACCACCAGCCGCCCCAGCCGAGTTCGTAATAGGCCCACCAACTGCCCAAGGCGATGCCGAGGGTCAGGAAGCTCCAGGCGGCCAGGGTCCAGGGCCGCACCCAGCGCGCCCAGGCGACGTCGACCCGGCCTTCGATCAGGGCCGCCATGGCGAACGCAAAGGCGATCGAGAAGCCGACATAGCCCAGATACAGAAACGGCGGATGAAAGGCGAGGCCCGGGTCCTGGAGCAGCGGATTGAGATCGGCGCCGTCCATCGGTGCCGGCACCAAGCGCTCGAACGGGTTCGAGGTGGTCAGGGTGAACAGCAGAAAGCCGATCGCGATCAGTGCCTGCACCGACAGCACCCGCGCCCTGAGCGTCGGCGGCAGATTGCCGCCGAACAGCGCCACCGCGCCGCCGAACGTGGCCAGGATCAGCACCCACAACAGCAGCGAGCCCTCGTGATTGCCCCATACGCCGGAAATCTTGTAGAGCAGCGGCTTGGCCGAATGGGAGTTGTTGGCGACGTTGAGGACCGAGAAATCCGAGGTCACGTAGGCATGGGTCAAGGCGGCGAAGGCGATCACCACGCAACCCCACTGAACGCCGGCCGCCGGCCGCGCCAGCGCCATCCAGGCGCCGTCGTCCCGGGCCGCGCCGATCATCGGCAGGGTCGCCTGCACCAAGGCCACCGTGAGCGCCAGGATGAGCGCGAAATGGCCGATCTCGGCGATCATTGGCCGGCCTCTTGCGCGCCCTGCCACTGGCCCGACTTCTTGAGCGCCTCGGCGACCTCGGGGGGCATGTAATTCTCGTCGTGCTTGGCCAGGACCGAGTCGGCCACGAACACGCCGTCGGGACCCATCCGGCCCTCGACCACGACCCCTTGGCCCTCGCGGAACAAGTCGGGCAGGACCCCGGTGAAGCGGACCGGGACCGCCGCGACCAGGTCGGTGACCCGAAACGCGATCGTGAGCCCGTCCGGCGCGCGCTCGGTGCTTTCCTCTTCGACCAAGCCACCCAGCCGCACCCGCATCTCGGGCGCGATCTCCCTCGCCGCCAAATCGGTCGGGCTGTAGAAAAACACCAGATTGTCCTCGAACGCGAGCAGCACCAAGGCCGCGGCGGCACCCAGGGTCACCATGCCGAGCAGCACCACATAAAGCCGCCGCTTCTTACGGGTCAACGCTCAGAACTCTCCTCGAGCATTCGCAATGTGGCGCGCCGCGCCCTCAGGCCCAGCACCCCCCACGCCGCGATGACGATCATCACCGCGCCGGCCACGCCGTAGGCCGACCAGACGAAGGTGGCGTAACCACCCATGGCGAAAAAGTCCCCGACCGTGCTCATCGGCCGCCGGTTTCGGACATATGGGAGCCCATGGCCGCCGGTTCCACCGCCACGCCGCCGTCATGGGCCTGGGCCATCCTGAGGGCACGGATCCGCGCGCCCAGAATCTCGCTCCGAATCCGGACCAGAAGCACGGCGATGAAATAGGCCTTGAACGCGACCGTCATGATCAGCAGCGGCCACAGCATCGACGCATCGATCGACGGCCCGGACAGTTTGACCACGCTGGCCGGCTGGTGGAGGGTGTTCCACCAATCGACCGAGAACTTGATGATCGGCACGTTGACGAACCCGACCAGGGCCAGGATCG
>CAJWQN010000122.1 GCA_913045505.1 uncultured Rhodospirillaceae bacterium
GATCAAAAGCGGCTGGAAATCGCGTTCGACGACGGCGCCCTGTTTTCCCTGCCGGCCGAGTATCTCAGGGTCGAAAGCCCATCGGCGGAAGTCCAGGGCCACGGTCCGGGCCAGAAACAAATCGTCGCCGGACGTCGGCATGTGGGAATCATGGAACTCGAAACGGTCGGGCGTTACGCGATCCGGATTCATTTCGACGATACCCACGATACCGGCCTCTATTCCTGGGATTATCTGCGTCATCTGGGCGAAAACCGGACCGCGCTCTGGCGGGCCTACCTCGACGCGCTGGCGCGCCAGGGGCTGAGCCGCGACCCTTGAGCGCTGCCGCCTAGAGCGGCTCGCCCCGCATCAGGCGGGGCAAATCGCCGGTGGTGCCCATGGCATGGCCCATGAAAAAGGTCTTGAGCGGCCCCATCCGGTTGACGGCGGCCAGGCCCAAATCGCGGACCGCGCGAAGGGGCGCGACGTCGTTGGAAAACAGGCGATTGAGTCCGTCCGTGACCAGGGCCATGCGCATGGTGTCGAAGCGCCGCCAGCGGCCATAACGGGCGAGCCTGGCACCGTCGCCGATATCGAGGCCGAGGCGATGAGCATCGGCGACGATCTCGGCCAGGGCGGCGACGTCGCGAAGACCCAGGTTGAGACCCTGCCCGGCGAGCGGGTGGATGGCATGGGCGGCATCACCGAGGAGGGCCAGGCGCTCGGCGGTGAAGTGCCGCGCATGGCCGAGCATGAGAGGATAGCTCCAGCGCGGCCCGATCACCTCGAGCGCGCCGAGATAGTCGCCGAGGCGGGAGGCGACCTCGTTCAGGAACGCGGCCTCCGAGAGCGCCATCATCGCCGGGGCCAGTTCCTCAGCTTCGGTCCAGACCAGCGACGAGCGATTGCCGAGCATGGGCAGGATCGCGAACGGCCCGGCGGGAAAAAATCGCTCGCAAGCGATGCCGCGATGGGGACGTTCGTGGCCGAGGGTGCAGACGATCCCGGTTTGCCGGTAAGCATGGGTGAAGACACCGATGCCGGCGCGCGCGCGCAGAGCCGAATGCTTGCCGTCGGCGGCGGCGAGCAGCCGGGCCCGGACCTGGGTTCCGTCGTCGAGAGTCGCACTCGCGCCATGGCCATCGCGGACCAGGTCGGCCACCGATGCCGGTGCCCGCCAATCGATCGCGGTGCGGGACCGCACCGCGCGGTGCAGCGCCCGGCGCAGGTCCCGATTCTCGACGATATAGCCCATCGGTTCGCCACCGGCGGCGCGGTGGTCGTAGTGGAGATACAGTGTCGAGAACGCCTCGGTGACGCGGATCTCCCAGACCGGCTGCGCCGTCTCGCCCAGTCCCGCCCAGACACCGATGGCCTTGAGCATGCGCGCCGAACCCAGTGCGATCGAGGACGCCCGCCCGTCGAACGCCGGGTCGAGCATCTCGGCCGGTGGCTCGCGATCGACGACCGTCACCTCGAGCCCGGCCGCGCTCACGGCGCAAGCCAGGGACAACCCGACCAAGCCGCCACCGACGATCAGGACGTCGGTATCGAAATCGCTTCGCTCGGCGCCGGTTCGCGTCTCGGCCATGGCCGTCACCATCGGCGCCGGACCCGCGGTTGTCCAGCGCCCCGACATGATCGGACTGTCGACGTCGCGAAACGCCGCGATTTGCTGAAATATTAGGCGATGAATTTATTATGCCCAAATATTCGTCTTGTTTTGCGGCTCCGATGCCCCCGGAATCCGCGACATCGCAAACAAAACAACGCCGAATCAAGAGTTTAGGCTGCGGGTTGCCGGGCGGCATAGATTTTGATATCAGCCCGACAGGCAGTTCGCTTATGCCTGCCCGTTTCCGTGACCCATGGAGAAAATGGTGACGCCATGACCCGAGCCAAGATTCTATTGGGATTTCCGATCGCGGCCCTGACCTGCCTGGTCGCATCGGCGGCATCGGCGCAGGAGACGGCGGCGTTGAACGGTGCCAATACCGCCTGGATATTGACCGCGACCGCGCTGGTTCTGTTCATGACCATGCCCGGATTGGCCTTGTTTTATGGCGGCCTGGTGCGGGCACAGAACGTGCTTTCGGTGCTCATGCACTGCTTCACCATCTGCTGCCTGGTCTCGGTGTTGTGGCTGGTATTCGTCTACAGCCTGGCCTTTGGCGACGGCGGCGCCGCCAACGCCTGGATCGGCGGCTTCGGCAAGGCGTTCCTGGCCGGAGTAGGACTGGACACGATGTCGGGCGACATTCCCGAATCGGTGTTCTTCATGTTCCAGATGACCTTCGCCATCATCACCCCGGCGTTGATCGTCGGCGCCTATGTGGAGCGCATCAAATTCGCCGCGGTCCTTCTGTTCAGCGCCCTGTGGGTGATCCTGGTCTACGCGCCGGTCGCACACTGGGTCTGGGGTGGCGGCTGGCTCGCCGACATGGGGATTCAGGATTTCGCCGGCGGCCTGGTGGTGCACATGACCTGCGGGGTCTCGGCGCTGGTCATCGCGTGGCTGTTGGGCACCCGGACCGGCTTCCCTCACGACATCAAGCGCCCGCACAGCCCGGGCCTGGTCATGACCGGCGCCGCCATGCTGTGGGTCGGCTGGTACGGGTTCAACGCCGGCAGCGCGCTCGCCGCCGATGGCAACGCCGGCATGGCGATGACCGCCACCCATATCTCGGCGGCGACCGCGGCGCTGACCTGGATGTTCGTCGAATGGATCAAATACGGCAAACCGACCCTGGTCGGGATCGCCACCGGCGCCATCGCCGGCCTGGCGACGATCACGCCGGCATCCGGATTCGTCGGCCCGTCCGGCGCTCTGATCATCGGCTTCGTCGCCGGCGTGCTGTGCTTCTATGGGGTCAATCTGGTCAAGGGTGTCCTCAAGATCGATGATTCCCTGGACGTACTGGCCGTCCACGGCGTCGGCGGCGCGACCGGCACCCTGCTGACCGCGATCCTGGGGGCCGCGAGCCTCGGCGGCCTCGGCCATTCCGAAGAAACCATCGGCGGCCAATTCGTCATCCAACTGATCGGCGTGGTCGCGACCCTGGTGTGGTCGGCGGTGTTGACCTTCGTCATCGTCAAGGTGGTCGGCGGCCTGGTCGGACTCAGGGTCGATGCCCAGGAAGAGATCGAGGGCGTCGACATCATCTCCCACGGCGAGCGCGGCTACGAGTTCTGATCGCTGGCGTCATGGGGCTTCAAGAGGCGGCGTGGCCTTTTCGGCGACGCCGCCTTTTGCGCCTCCCGGATCGGCGTGATAGTATATCTAGGAGTTCAGGCGCCGTCTAAACACTAGATATGCTTTAGATATGCTTTTTCGGGGACCGACCGCGCGGCGATGATCAACGATCGGCTGGCGTTGCTGCGCGATTATCCGTTTCGCCGCCTCAGCGCCCTCCTCAACGGACTGGCACCACCATCGGGCGTGCCCCCGATCGTGATGTCGATCGGCGAGCCGCGCCACGCCTATCCGCGCTTCGTCACCGAGATCTTGACCCGCGAGGCGGAGTCGTGGGGCAAATATCCGCCGACTCCGGGCACCGCCTCGTTTCGCGCCGCGGTCGGAGACTGGCTGGCCCGGCGCTATCGCCTCGCCGACGGCGTTCTCGACCCCGATCGCCAGGTTCTGCCGGTGGCCGGCACCCGCGAGGCCTTGTTCGCCCTGGCGCTGGCGGTGGTGCCGCCGGACAAGGCCGGCCGCCGGCCGGCGGTCTTGATTCCGGACCCGTTCTATCAGGTCTATTCGGGCGCGGCGGTGATGGCGGGGGCGGAGCCGGTCTACCTGCCGACCACCGCCGAGTCCGGATTCCTTCCCGATTTCGACGCCGTTCCCGAGCAGGTCCTGGCGCGCACCGCCCTGGTCTATCTGTGCAGCCCGGCGAACCCGCAAGGAACCATCGCCGACCTCGATTATCTCCGCGCCCTGGTGGGCCGCGCGCGGGACCACGATTTCGTCCTCGCCGCCGACGAATGCTACTCGGAAATCTATGACCGATCGCCGCCGCCGGGCGTGGTCGAGGCCTGCGCCGGCCTTGGCGACGACATGGCTCACGTGATCGCGTTCCATTCGTTGTCGAAACGATCCAGCGTTCCGGGGCTCAGGTCCGGTTTCGTGGTCGGCGGCGCCGATTTGATCGGCCATTTCGCGCGGCTCAGAATGTACACCGGCGGGGTGACCCCGTTGCCGGTGCTGGCGGCCGCGGAGGCGCTGTGGCGGGACGAAATTCATGTCGAGGAGAACCGCAACCTGTATCGGGCCAAGTTCGACATCGCCGAGCAGATGCTCGCCGGTCGGGCCGGTTTCTATCGACCGCCCGGCGGATTCTATTTGTGGCTCGATGTCGGCGACGGCGAAGCGGCGGCACGGAGATTGTGGACCGAGGCCGGCGTCAAGGTGATGCCGGGCGCCTATTTGAGCCGCGAGGGCGCGGCCGCGCCGGGCCGGGCCTATATCCGGGTCGCGTTGGTCCCGGATCGCGACACCACCGCCGATGCCGTGGATCGCATGGCCGCGGTTCTTTAGGGGGACGTCGAGAATGGCAAGCCAGTCGAATTCGGCGCGCGGCGGCGCGGTGCTGCCCCGGATCGTCGCTGAATCGCTTCGCCGGCGGGCGATCGAGAGCGCCGGATTGGCGTTGATCGCGGCCGCGGTGGTGATCGTCGGCGCGATCGCGACCTATACGCCCACGGATCCGTCCCTCAACAATGCCACGAATGGGCCCGCGCAAAATCTGTTCGGCCGACCCGGCGCCTATATCGGCGACGCCCTGATCCAGTTCTTCGGGCTTTGCGGCGCGCTGCCGGGATTGGCGCTGGGCGGTTGGGGATGGCGGCTGATTCGGCGCCATCGGATCGATCTCGCCTGGCTGCGGCTGGCCTTGCTGCCGTTCGTGATGCTGGCCGGCGCCGGCGCGATCGAGGTGCTGGACGCGCCCGCCGGCTGGCCGGCGGAAGGGGGCCTGGGTGGCTTGGTGGGTGCGTTTCTGCTCGGCCACGAACACCGGTTGGCGTCTTCGCTCGCGGCCCCGACCTGGGCGGTGGCGACGCTGCTGGGCGTCCTGTCCGCGGCCGTCTTGCCGCTGATTCTGGGCGTGCCTTGGAACGATTGGCGCGCGGTCGGCAACGGTCTGTGGCGCGGAACCGTCTGGGCGGTCGCGACCCTCGCCTCGGCGTTTCGCAGCGGGCCGGACCCGGTGGCGCGGGCGCGTTCCAAACCCCGTGATGGCGGCGCCGGTCGACCGGCAAATCGAACCGAGCCGCGCCTGGAACACGGCCCGCGCGCGGCCGAACTGGTTCAGGCATCCGCGGCACGGGCCGGCAAGCGGGAAGCCGCCGAGCGCCAGGGGCGGCTGGCGCTCGACTCGGAGGCCGGATTGCTGCTGCCGCCCCTCGACCTTCTGGCCGCCGAGCCCGCCAAGGGCAAGGCCCAGAGTCTCGATGACGACGCCCTGGCCCAGAATGCGCGGCTTCTTGAATCGGTGCTGGAAGACTTCAGCGTCCACGGCCAGATCGCGCGGGTCCGGCAGGGGCCGGTGGTGACCCGCTACGAGCTCGAACCGGCGCCAGGCACCCGGTCGGCGCGGGTGATCTCCCTGGCCGACGACATCGCTCGCTCGATGAGCGCGATTTCGGCGCGGGTGGCGGTGGTGCCCGGGCAAAACGCGATCGGGATCGAGCTGCCCAACGCCGTCCGGGAAACCGTTTACCTGCGCGGACTTCTGGCCACCGAGGACTATGAACGCAGCACCAACCAGTTGGCCCTCGCGCTCGGCAAGGACATCAGCGGCGCGCCGGTGATCGTCGACCTGGCCCGCATGCCCCACTTGCTGGTCGCCGGGACCACGGGCTCGGGCAAATCGGTGGCGGTCAACTCCATGATCCTGTCGTTGCTTTACCGGCTGCGCCCGGATCAGTGCCGGTTCATCATGATCGATCCGAAAATGCTGGAGCTGTCGGTTTACGACGGCATCCCCCATTTGCTGCATCCGGTGGTCACCGACCCGAAGAAGGCCGTGGTGGCGCTCAAATGGGCGGTCAGGGAGATGAACCAGCGCTACCGGCTGATGTCGGGCCTGAACGTGCGCAACATCGCCGGCTACAACCGGCGCCTCGACGAAGCGCGCGCCAAGGACGAGGTGCTGACCCGCACCGTGCAAACCGGTTTCGACACCGAAACCGGCAAGCCGATTTACGAAGAACAGGCGCTGGACATGGAGCCGCTGCCGCTGCTGGTGCTGGTGGTCGACGAAATGGCCGATCTGATGCTGGTCGCGGGCAAGGATATCGAGGTCGCCATCCAGAGCCTGGCGCAACGGGCGCGGGCGTCGGGCATTCACCTCATCATCGCCACCCAACGGCCCTCGGTCGATGTCATCACCGGCACCATCAAGGCCAACTTGCCGACCCGGATCAGCTTTCAGGTGACCTCCAAGATCGACAGCCGGACCATCCTCGGCGAGCAGGGCGCCGAACAGCTCCTCGGCATGGGCGACATGCTCCACATGGCCGGCGGCAGCCAGGTCAGTCGCGTGCACGGGCCCTATGTGAGCGAGGACGAGGTCGAGAAGGTGGCCAATTTCCTGCGCGCCCAGGCCGCGCCCGAATATCTCGAGGCGATCACCGAGGACGAGGACGACGACGAGGCCGCCGCGCCCGGCCGGGGCTCCGGCGACGAACTCTATGACAGGGCGCTCGATCTGGTGGCGCGCGAGGGCAAGGCCTCGACCAGCTTCATCCAGCGCCATTTGCAGATCGGCTACAACCGCGCCGCCCGCCTCATCGAGCGCCTCGAGGCCGAGGGCGTGGTCAGCCAGGCCAACCACGTCGGCAAGCGCGAGGTGCTGGTCCGCAAGCCCGGCGAGGACTACTGAGGACGCTCGACGCCCTTGCAAGCGCGGCGCCGGTGTCCCAAATAGGGCCGATGGCCGGAGAGACGGCGATATGATCGGCACCGCGTGGGTGGTTCGATGGCTGGCGGTCCCGCTGGCGGTGCTGGTGGGTGCCGGCGCGGCGCGAGCCGACGACTGGCCCGCCGGTGATGCCGGCGATATCGCCGCCGTCGAGACCTATCTCAACGACCTCACCACCTACCGGGCACGCTTTACCCAGCAGAGCCCGGACGGCGCCGAGGCCGACGGCATGGTTTGGCTGTCGCGGCCCGGCCTGGCCCGGTTCGAATACGCGCCACCCAATGATCTGCTGCTGGTCGCCGACGGCGATTTTCTGATTTTTTTCGACCGCCAGATCGATCAGGTGACGCGGTTCTCGCCCGATCGCGGACCGTTCCGGTTCTTGCTCGCCGAGGAGGTCGATTTCGGCCACGGCGTCCGGGTCACGGCGATCGAGCGCCGGGCCGGCGCCCTGCGGATCAGCCTGATCGACTCGGACGACCCGGAAGAGGGCAGTGTGACCCTGGCCTTTGAGGAGAACCCGCTGCGGCTGGTCCGGTGGGAAGTCGTCGACGCCGAGGGCAAGCTCACCCGGGTCGCGCTGTTCGAGGTCGAGGCCGGGCTGGAACTGGAGGGCAAGCTGTTTCGATTCACGGGCAACGACCGGGCCAATCCGGATTACCGCCAAGGCCTTTACGAGTGAGCCCACGCCCCGGCTGGGGAGGCTTGCCGCCAAGCCCGGCGACGTGGTAGCGAGCGACCATGAATCCGCGATCACGGACTTCGGCCCCGGCGCCACTGGTCGGGGTTCCGGCCTGCGAACAGACGATTGCGCCCCACCCCTACTATGTGGCCGGCGCGAAATATATCACCGCGCTGAGCGCGGGCGCGGGCGCCCTGCCGATGCTGATCCCGCCGTTGGGCGGCGGTTATGATTTCGCGGATCTGGTGGCGCGGTTGGACGGGTTGCTGGTGACCGGGAGTCCGTCCAACATCGAGCCCCGTCGCTATGGCGGCGCGGCCAGCAAACCGGGCACGGCACATGATCCCAAGCGGGACGCGACCTCGCTGCCGCTGATTCGCGCGGCGATCGCCGCGGCCTGCCCGGTGTTGGCCATTTGTCGTGGCATCCAGGAACTCAACGTCGCCCTCGGCGGGACCTTGCACCAGGAGGTCCACGCCGTGCCCGGGCGCTTCGACCACCGCGAGGACAAGACCCGGCCGCTGGCGGTGCAATACGGCCCGGCCCATCCGGTTCGGCTGGTCGCCGGCGGGGTGCTGGAAGGCCTGGCCGGGAGCCCGGAGATCACCGTCAACTCGGTTCATGCCCAGGGCATCGACGCGTTGGGCGCCGGCCTCGCGGTCGAGGCGCGGGCGCCCGACGGCCAGATCGAGGCGGTCAGGGTCGCGGATGCGGGCGCGTTCGCGCTCGGTGTCCAATGGCACCCGGAATGGCGTTACGCCGGCGACCCGGTCGCGGTGGCGCTGTTCGCGGCATTCGGCGCCGCC
>CAJWQN010000123.1 GCA_913045505.1 uncultured Rhodospirillaceae bacterium
TAGGGCGCGAGACCGTCGCCGGCGCCGGCGGCCATGTGTTCGATCAGCTTGTCGGTGCGCTGGATGTCGATCAGCTGACCGCCGCGCATGACGCCGACCCATTCGCACAGTTCGGCGATGACCGCGATATTGTGGCTGACCACCAGATAGCTCAGTTTGGCCCGCCGCCGAAGCCGGCTGAGCAGGGTCAGAATTTCGGCCTGTACCGAGGCGTCAAGTGCCGAAGTCGGCTCATCCAGGAGCAGGGTCTCCGGTTCCAGAATCAACGCCCGCGCCAAGGCCACGCGCTGACGTTGGCCGCCGGACAACTGATGGGGATAGCGAAAGCGAATCTCGTAATCGAGATTGACATCGTCGAGCGCCGCTTCGATGCGCCGATCGTGACTGCCGAGACCGTGAATCCGAAGTGGTTCGCGGAGCGTCGTCTCGACCATGTGGCGGGGATTGAGAGACGCGAACGGGTCCTGGAACACCATCTGGACCTTGGCGTGGAACGCCCGATCGCGCCGTTTGGGCTGGGCACGCTGGTCGATCTCGATCATGCCCTCCCAATCGTGGATCAAGCCGGCGATGGCGCGGAGCACCGTCGATTTGCCGGACCCGGACTCGCCGACCAGGCCGTAGGCGACGCCGGTGCCAAAACTGAACGACATTTCCTTGACCGCGTGGACGGTGCCGGCGCCGCTTGGATAGCGAACGTCCAACCCGCGCACGACGATCATCGGTTCCGGCTCCGGGCCGCCATCTCGACCTCGAGCCGGGGCCGCGCGGCCAGCAGCGCCTTGGTATAGGGGTGACGCGCCCGGGCAAGGCGATCGGCCGGCAATTGCTCGACCACGGCGCCCTTCTCCATCACCAGCACCCGGTCGCAGAAGCTCGCCACCAATCCCAGATCGTGGCTGATCAGCATCAGGCCCATGCCCCTCTCGGCAACCAGCTCGTCCAGAATTGCCAACACCGATTGGCGCGAAATCACGTCGAGCGCGGAGGTCGGCTCGTCGGCGATCAGCAGATCGGGGCCCGGCGCCAGCATCATCGCGATCATCGCCCGCTGGGCCATGCCGCCGGACAGCTCATGGGCATGGGCGCGCCACATCCGCGCCGGATTGCGAATATGCACGGCGGCGAGCATCTCGAGGCCGTGGCCCCGCGCCGCGGTCCCGGAAACCCGGTGATGGGCGCGGTAGGCCTCGGCGATCTGATCGCCGATGGTCATGACCGGATTGAGGGCGAACTTGGGCTCCTGCAAGATCATGGCGATCCGCCGCCCGCGCAAGGACGTCATTTGGGATTCGCTGCACCGCGTGAGGTCCTGGCCCTGAAAGGCGAGCTCGGTGGCCCGCAGCCGCGCGCCGCGGGGCAGCAGGCCCATGATCGCCCGCCCGACGGTCGATTTGCCCGAGCCCGACTCGCCGACGATGCCCAGCTTTTCGCGCCCGCAGGCGAAGCTCACCCCACGCACCGCCTCGACCGGGCCGCGCCGGGAACGGTAGGTGACGCCGAGCGCCTCGACGCTGAGCAGCGGCTCGTTCACGCGCGCGGATCCAACACGTCGCGCAGGCCGTCGCCGAGCAGATTGAAGCCCAGGGAGACCACCAGGATCGCCACCCCGGGCACGGTCGCGATCCACCATTGATCGAACAGGTATTCCCGCCCCTGGGCGATCATCGCACCCCATTCGGGTGACGGCGGCTGGGCGCCGAGGCCCAGAAATCCCAACCCGGCGGCGGTCAGGATGATCCCGGCCATATCCAGGGTGACCCGCACGATCAGCGAATTGGTGCAAGCCGGCATGATCTGGCGGCGGATCAGCCGCCAGGAGGACGCCCCCTGCAAGCGCGCGGCACTCACGTAATCGGTGCCGCGAACGGTCAGGGTCTCGGCGCGGGCGATGCGGGCGTAGACCGGCCAGGCGGTGACGGCGATTGCGATGACCGCGTTGGTGATTCCCGGCCCCATCGCCGCGACCAGCGCCAAGGCCAGGATCAGTCGCGGAAACGCCAGGAAGACGTCGGTGATGCGCATCATCACCACATCGACCCAGCCGCCGTGATAGCCGGCGACGCAGCCGACCACCAGGCCGATCGGCGCCGCGATCACGACCACCAGAGCGACGATGCCGAGCGTGATCCGGGCGCCATGGAGAATGCGCGACAGAATGTCGCGGCCGAGTTGGTCGGTCCCCAGGGGATGGTCGCCGCCGGGGGCGATCAGGCGAAGATCGAGATTCTGGGCGTCGGGCGCGTGGGGCGCCAGCATGGGCGCGAGAAGCGCCACCAGAACCAGCGCCGCGACGATCAGGAGCCCGACCAGCCCGATCGGGTTCAGAATCAATTGTTGCCCGGCCAGGAAAATTCTGGCCGACCGGGCCGCGAGTCGCGAACCGGGCGATGTATCGAGCGCGGTCATCGGGTACGCGGATCGATCGCGGTGTAAAGAATGTCGGACAACAGGTTGAGAGCCATGAATACGGCCCCGACCACGATCGTCGCGCCGAGCACCGCGTTCATGTCGGCATTCAGCAGCGAGGTCGTGAGATAGCGCCCCAGCCCCGGCCAGGCGAACACGGTCTCGGTCAGGACCGAACCTTCGAGCAAGCTGCCGTAAGTGAGCGCGATCACGGTGATCAGCGGCACCGCCGCGTTGCCGAGCGCGTGGCGCCACACCACCCGGCCCGGGGAGATGCCCTTGGCGCGCGCCGCCAGAACATATTCCTGGCCAAGCTGTTCGATCATGAAGCTGCGGGTCATGCGCGCGATATAGGCCATCGAGAACAGGCCCAGGACGGAGGCCGGCAACACCAGATGGGCGAGGGCATCCGCGAACACCTCCCATTCCCTAGCGAGCAGGGAATCGATCAGCATGACCCCGGTGGTCGCGGGCACCAGCCCCTCGAACATGATGTCGATCCGGCCCGGCCCGGCGACCAGGCCGAGGGTGGCGTAAAACACCAGCAGGCCGATCATGCCCAGCCAGAAGGTCGGCGCCGAATAGCCGAGCAGCGATATGACCCGGATCACGTGGTCGGCCAGGCGCCCGCGCCGCACCGCCGCCCAAACCCCGGCCGGTATGCCGAATCCGATTCCGATCAGGATGGCGACGGTGGCCAGTTCCAGGGTCGCGGGAAAATAGCGGGCGATATCCTCGATCACCGGCCGGGCCGTGGCCACGCTGGTGCCCAGATCGCCGGCGGCGAGCCCCGAGAGATATATCCAGAACTGGTGGTGGAGCGGCTTGCCGAGGCCCATGGCGGCATGGGCGGCGGCATAGGTCTCGGGACTCGCATGATCGCCGACCACCGCCAGGACCGGATCGATCGGGATCACCCGGCCGATCACGAAGGTCGCCAGAAGCAGGCCCAGAAACGTGATCGCGAAGGTCACCGACCGGCGCAGAATAGCGATCAGGCGCGAGGACCCGCGCCCGGCGGCGGCCGAGACGGCCTGGGCCAGCGGATCGTCGGGCGCGCCCGCATCGGCGGTGAGCGGGCCCAGCGGCTGGCCGGCCACGGCGCCGTCACTTTGCGGAGGAGAGCTGTCGGTCACCGACGCCGAGGCCTCATTTGGACAGGTCGCGGTACAGGGTCCGGTCGGACATGAGCCCGACCGAGAACCCTTTTACACCATCGCGGGCGGCGATCAGCGCCTTTTCCTGGAACAGGATCACGAACGGCGAATCCTCCTGGATGCGGCGCTGGAGGACTCGATAGCGGGCGGCGCGGCGGATCGGATCGCGCTCGAGGACCGCGGCGTCGGCCATTTCCGTGAGTTCCGGGATCGCCCAGCCGTTGCGCCAGGCCAGGGTCTTGTCCGCCGAATCGGACCCATTGTCGGGATTGCGGGCGAAGGCCGCGGCATTGGTATGGGGGTCCAGATAATCGGGTCCCCATTGGCCGATAAAAATGTCGTGGCGCCGCGCCCGATAGCGGGTCAGCACCTGCTTGCCGTCGCCGGGGAGGATTTCGATCCTCACCCCGGCCTGGGCCATGGTCGCCTGGATCGCCTGGGCGATTTGCAGGGCCAGCGGATCCGAGCGGGTGTCCATGGTGACCGCGAATCCGTCGCCCAAGCCGGCATCGACCAGCAAGGCCCGCGCCCGGGCCGGATCGAGGGCGAACGGCACCTCCTCCAGGGCGCCCGGAAAGCCAATCGGGAGAAATGCCTGATGGACCTGGGCGCGCCCGGCCAGCACGGTCCGGGCCATGCCCCGGTAATCGATCAGATAGCGGAGCGCCCGGCGGACCTCGGGCCGGGCCAGGATCGGGTTGGCCTGATTGAGACCGAGATAGAACAGGCGCGCCTGAGGCGCCGAGAAGGTCGCGATCCCCTCCGCCCCGGCGAGCGCGACGATCTGATCGGGACCCAGATTGCGGGCCAGATCGATGTCGCCCCGCATCAGCATGACCCGCTGGGTGGCGGGCTCGCGAATGTCGCGGATCACCACCCGCCGGATCGCGGGCGCGCCGCCGTGATGGTCCGGAACGGCGTCCAGGATCAGATGCTCGCCGGGGTTCCAGACCACCAGCCGGAACGCGCCCGAGCCGGCGTCGTGGGTCCTGAGCCACCTGTGCCCGAGATCGCCGTCCCGCTCATGGGCCAGCGCCGCTGCCCGCTCGACCACCGAGGTCACCGCCGCGCTCAATACATTGAGCACCAGCGCCGGCGCATAGGCCCGATCCAGGGTCAGGCGGAACCGGTGCCCGTCGAGCGCCCGAACCCGCGCGTCCAGGTTTTCGGGATCGAGCCCGAACTGGGTCAGAATAAAAGCCGGCGTCTTGTTGAGCCGGATCACCCGGCGAATCGAGAACACGGCATCGTCAGCCGTGACCGGATTGCCGGAATGAAACACCAGCCCGCGGCGAATGGCGAACGTGAACTCCCGCCCCCCTCCACCGACCTCCCAGCTCTCGACCACGCCGCCCGCCGGCGCCGCCGGGTCCGCCGGATTGCCATCGAACAGCCGCTCATAGAGATTGGCGATCACCTCGACCCCGGAAAACTCGAACGCCTCCGCCGGGTCCAGCGAAATCAGATCATCCAGCGCCTTGGCCATCACGAACACGCCGCGCGGCGCCTCGGCAGCCGCCGGCGCGACGCTGGCGGCGGCCACGGCGGCGGCGAGCAGCGGGAGCAGAATGAATCTCTGGGAGTATCTCAATGATAATTTCCGTTGAAACTATGCTCGGACCGTGGGCTTTCTAGCAGATCATGGCTGCTTTGTGCCCAACGCCGGAACCCGGCCCAGGGTCATCGGGGCGGCTGTTGGTGATTCGAACGAGGCGCTCCCCACGTTGGACCAACGGCGCCAGGTTTCGGCTACGAAAGGATGTTGGCTGGGCGTTCGGGTAATACGGGGACAGTATATTTGGTAATACGGGGACAGTATATTTAATTATCGTCGATCGAACGGGCCGACACGAACCAACGTCTTGTTAATTAAGTATACTGTCCCCGTATTAATGCTGTCCCCATATTAATGAATGGCCGGGATGGCTGGTTGAGGAGGGTGCCGATCATGAACCAGACCAGGCAGGCGACCATCGACGCGGGGGTCGTCACCTTCAGCGTCCGCCACGAGCAGTGGGACGGCAACATCCACGGCCATCCGGATCAGGGCGTGGTCATTCAGGTGGAAGCCCCGATCGACGGCGCCCCGGCGGCGCTGCTACGGTTCAACTGCTTCGATGTCGAGAGGAGCTACGTCTACGATCCGGAACGCGCGCCCCGGCGCTGCGTGATCGATCCGGTCGCCGATGGCAATCCGATCGGCTGGAGCCTCAGGCAACTGCGCGCCAATTTGGGCCCGATGCTGCGGGGCGCCGGCCATGGCGTCGTCGCCGACGCGATCGGGGGCCGGGACCCGACTCCTGAACTGGACGCGCTGGAGACGGCGGCGCGCACCGCCTTCCTGACCGGGCGCCGCACGGTCAAGCACAATCGGGGCACCGAGATGTTCGAGGCCGGCAATATCCGCTTCGGCCTCGAGATGCGCGCCCTGCCCAACGGCGACGGCGGCCTGGCGATTCACGTGCTCGCGGATCTGGTCGGCGCGCCGGGTGAGTCCTATACCGAAGAAACCGAACTCCTCGCCTTCGACTGTTTTCGCGAGGAACCCCATTATCATTACGGTCCGCGCAACAAGAATCACCGTATCTTTTGGGACAAGACCCTGGTTCCCGATACCCTGGAATGGACCCTGTCGGTTCTCAAGGCCGGCAGGCTCCGCGACATGATCGCCGCCGCCGGCTATCGGGGCGTCGCCGCCGATATCGACGACGGTCTGATCGCGGCATCGCTGCCAGGGCTCGAATCCCAGGCTCGCGCCATGCAACCCAAGGCCTCGGGTTCGGCCTGATCCAGGCGGTTACTCGGGCGGCGGCGGCGTGGCCGTGTCCAGGCGGTCGAACTTGTTGAATTGAGAAAAAATGGCGCGCTGGTATTCGGCCTCGATCTGGGCGAGGGCGGCGAAGCGGGGCGGGAGCGGCACCATCAGGGCCTCGAGTGGGCTGTCGCCCCGGCCGTGGGACCGGCGGGGGAAATCCTCCACGAAGCCGAGGTAATCGCGGAGCGGATCGAGTTCGGCCGGGGCGCCGACCAGGGGGCCGTGGCCCGGGATCAGGCGCCGCCAGCCCATCGCCGCCAGGTGGTCGATCTGGTCGAGCCAGGTCGGAATGTCGGCATGGAGCACCGCCGCGGCGCGGCCCATGAACACCAGGTCGCCGGCGATCAGGGTCGCGGTCGCCTCGTCGATCACCGCCAGATCGCCGGGACTGTGGCCGCCCGCGAAGGCCAGGATGCGGACCGCGCGTCCGCCCAGATCGACGGTCTCGGGCGCCCGCACCAGGCGCGTGGGCGCGCCGATGGCGGTGCCGGCGAGCCAGTCCGGGCCGATCAGTTCGTTCATATTGGCGAGCAGAATTTCACTGTCCCGGTCGAGCGCGGGAAGCGCCTCGGCATGGATCACGATCTCGGCACCGGCGGCGGCGAAGGCGGCCATGCCGAAGCTGTGATCCAGATGGTGATGGGTGATCACCAGCGTTGCCACCGGTCGGTCGGTGACGGCGCCGATCGCGGCCAGCATCTGCTCCCCGTAACGCCGGGTCGGGCCCGCGTCCACCGCCAGCACCGAATCGCTTCCGACCACGAAGGCGGCGTTGGCGATATTGGCGCCGTTGGCCTGGGTCAGCGCCTCCTGGCGGCCCCACAGCACGTAGATGCCGTCGGCGACCTTGGCCGGAGCGAGGCCATAGTCGGGATCGGAATCGCCCGCGCCCGCGGCGGGGGCAACGGCGATCAGGACCAGCGCGAGCCCGGCCCGGCGGGTGAGCCCGCGCAACCCGGTTACATGGACGATGGCGCCAGGAACGACTCGAACTCGAGGCCCTCTGAATCGCGGGCGTTGACGCGGACGTTCTGACGCGCCTGGGGCATGTCGATGATGATCGTCGGGTCCATGGACATGGCCGCCCAGGTGGTCAGGTCGGCAATCCGGCCGCCGTCGTCGGCGACCGCGATCCGCTCGATATAGTGGGCGGGAATCAGCTCGCCGTCAGCCCCGGTCGCCAGACCCGTGCTCATGGGATGGGCGATCCGGAACTTCATGCGGCTGATGCCGCGCCCGCGGTCAAAGGTCTTGACCGCGATCTCGCCCATCGCGCCGGCGCCGGCGCCGGGCGGCGGGGTCGAGCAGCCGCCCGCGCTCAGTACGTCGACGAACCTGGAGGCGACGTGCCAGACTCCATCGGCGGTCCTGGCGGCGGCACGCACCGGAGACGAGGTCTCGAGGCGCATGTTGAGGCCGATCGATTGGATCGGACGGTAGGGCCGCATCCGCGCCACCACCTGGATCGGATTGTGCTCGACGATGATCACGATCTCTTCGATCACCCCGATGTCGGGGGTGAACCGGATCATGATCGGCACTTCGTGGGCGTTTTCCACGGTCTTGGGCATCGCCGCCTCGAGGCTGGTGTCATAGACCACCGCGCCCGCGCCCAAATGGACGGCGCGAATGTCTTCCCAGCTGTTCGATTGCAGCGGATCGCCGGTAATCGTCTCCGCCGCCCGCGCCCCCGCCGTGGCCGCCAGGATCGCACCCGCCGCGACCAATGTCGTCGCCCAATTGGTCATCGCTCCAGTCCTCGTTTCGACTTCGCCCGCGCGCCCAACCACCTTACAAGAAAACCGCGCCCGCGCCAAACGCGCCGGTGTGGTCATGTCGCTAGCAGATGATATGTCCGGTTTATGTAGCACATGATCTGTCCGGTTTATGTTCGAGCCTTTT
>CAJWQN010000124.1 GCA_913045505.1 uncultured Rhodospirillaceae bacterium
ATCGGCTTGGTAGGTTTCGCAACAGTCCGACATATCGGCAAGTGCCTGGTTGTAGCCTTCGATGTAGGGATCGACGGAATCGCCGCTTTCGACATCTTCGAGCGCAACGTCGGCGGCCTGGCCGCGACCTTCGCCGAGGGCATAGACCTCGATGTCCTCGGTAACTTCCGCGACCCGTTCGTCATGTCGGAGAGTCTCGGCCTCGTCCTCGCCCATCGCCTTGATATAAATACCACTTTCCTGGATTCCGAGAACGTCGGCCTCGTCTGTTTCCTGATCGAGTTCGAACACGGTGACAGCGTCTTTCATGACGGCTGTCTTGGCGGCCAACACGTTCGCCGCCTGGTCGTGATCGATATCCTCCTCCATCGTGACGATGAAATGCTTGTGTGCCATCGTGAATTCCCCCTCTGGACTTCTTGGAGCCCGAATTCTCCGGCCAACATGCGCAACGGTGGCGGTTTTCGCCCACTTGGTCGAAATCCGTCGCACACACGCGCATTGCTATCGGCAGCCCATTCATAAATCGGGAATGAGCGAGATCGAGCCCCACTCCAAAATAGCATAAAGATCATTATAGAGTCTATAATGAGCATATTTCAGAAAAAAATATTATTTAAGAAGTAATAATTTTCTATAAATCATGCAACGCGAGTAATTTCGCAAATCACAATCGCAATGACATTTTCCAGCGCGTCGGTGCATTGGGCTTTGGTCGAGGCTGGCATCACGGCTGCCCCGGGCGCGACGATGGTCAATCGGATTCGTTGGCCTTTTCCAGCACCGCGTGGGCCAGGACTTGGCAACCGCCCGCCAGGTCGGCGGGCTCGGCGTGTTCTTCCTCGTTGTGGCTGAGGCCATCCCGGCACGGGACGAACACCATCGCGGTCGGGCAGACGTCGGCCAGATATTTGGCGTCGTGGCCGGCGCCGCTGGTGATGTCCATGTGGGGTGCGCCCAGAGCCTCGGCGCCCCGGCGCACGGCGGCGACGCAATCGGGGTCGAACGCGGTCGGCGGCGAATACCAGATGTCCTCGGCCTCGGCCTCCAGACCGGTGTCCCGGGCCAGGGCGGCCACCTCCTTTTGCAGTTCGCCCGCCATCTGGGCCAGGTTGACGGCATCGGGATGGCGCATATCGACCATCACGTCGACGGCGCCCGGAACCACGTTGCGCGAGTTCGGCCGCACCCTGACCTCGCCCACCGTGCATCGGCCGTCGGGCGCGTGATCGAGGGCGATGCGGTTGATGTCCCCGATCAGGCGGGCCGCGCCGAGCAGGGCGTCGCGCCGGGCGCCCATCGGGGTCGGGCCGGCATGGGCATCGGTGCCTGTCAAGCGGCAATCGAGCCAGCGAATGCCCTGAATGCCCTGGACCACGCCGATGGTCTTGGCTTCGGCCTCCAGGACCGGTCCCTGCTCGATATGGGCCTCGAAATAGGCGTGGGGCGGATTGCCGGGGCAGGGTCGAGAGCCGGCATAGCCGATCCGGCGGAGTTCGTCGCCGAGCCCGCGCCCGTCGGCGTCGGCGCGGGCCAGGATGTCGTCGAGCGCGAACGCGCCGATGAACACGCCCGAGCCCATCATCGCCGGCGCATAGCGGGAGCCCTCCTCATTCGTCCACGACACCGCCTCGATCGGGCGCAGGGTTTCGACGCCGGCATCGTTCAGGCAGCGCAAGATCTCGAGCCCCGCCAGTACCCCATAGACGCCGTCGTATTTGCCGCCGCTCGGCTGGCTGTCGAGATGGCTGCCGACCATCACCGGCGCCAGGGAGTCATCCCGACCTGACCGGCGCGCGAACATATTGCCGATCGCGTCGATGGCGACGGTGCAGCCGGCCGCTTCCGCCCATGAGGCGAACCTGTCGCGACCGCGCTTGTCCTCTTCGGTCAGGGTCAGGCGGCGCACGCCGCCCTTGGGCGTGGCGCCGATTCGGGCCATTTCGGCCAGGGATTCGGCGAGCCTCGCGCCATCGATGGGCGGCGCGGTCATCTCAAAGCACCGGCCGCCGGTCCTGGAACGGCGCGGCCTTCTCGAACGCGCGACTCGCATGAAGGACCGAAAGCTCGCCATACATCGGCCCGACGATCTGGAGGCCGACCGGCAATCCGGCCTCTGTAAATCCGCAAGGAATCGAGGCCGCCGGATGCTTGGAAAGATTGATCGGATAGGTGAACGGAATCCAGCCATAGGGCTTGGCTTTGAATTCGGGCGTCGGGTAGGCCCTGCCGACCTCGAACGCAGGCATCGGCAGGGTCGGCGACAACAACAGATCGTGTTGCTCGAAGAACCCGTTGATGGTCATGCCGAGCTGGCTCCGCTCCAGCTCGGCATCCTTGAGCTGAAGGCCGGTGAGGGTCGCGCCAGCCTCGACGACCGCCATCAGGGTCGGCTCAACCTTGGCCTTCTGGGCCTCGGTGAACATGCTGATCAATTTGGCCGCTCCGGAGGCGAAATAGGTCATGAACGTCTCGTCGAGCGACTCCGGCCATTCGGGGTCGACCTGCTCGACCACGGCGCCCATTTCCTCGAACGTTTTCGCCGCCGCCGCGACCAGTGCCGCAACCTCCGCGTCGACCTTGGCATCGGCCCGACCGAGCGCCGGACTGTAGGCGACCCGAAGCCCCCGAACATCGGCTTCGATCTCCTCGCGGTAATCCTGGCCGTCATAGGGCAAGGCCGACCAATCGCGCCAATCCGGCTCGGCGATCACGGTCAGCATCAACGCGGCGTCGGCGACATTGCGGGTCATCGGCCCAACATGGGCGAGGGTCCCAAACGGACTCGACGGATAGGCCGGGACCCGCCCGAACGTCGGCTTGAGGCCATAGATGCCGCCGAACGAGGCCGGGATCCGGATCGAGCCGCCGGCGTCGGTGCCGATCGCCAACGGTCCCATGCCGGCCGCGACCGAGGCGCTGGCGCCGCCACTCGACCCGCCCGGCGTCTTGTCCTGGTCCCAGGGGTTCCGGGTGATGCCGGTGAGCATGCTGTCGGTGACGCCCTTGTGTCCGAATTCGGGCGTGGTGGTCTTGCCCAGCAGCACCGCGCCGTGCTCGCGCAGGCGTGCGACGCTAGGCGCGTCCTCGTCCCAGGGCTGATCGGGATCGACGGTCCGCGACCCGCGCAGGGTCGGCCAGCCCTTGGTCAATACCAGGTCCTTGATCGAGGTCGGCACGCCATCGACGAGTCCCTTGGGCTCGCCCGCCTTCCACCGCGCTTCCGATTCCCGCGCCGCCGCCAGCGCCGCCTCGTGATCGACCATGACGTAGGCGTTCAGCGCTTCGTCGTGTTTGTCGATCCGGTCCAGCACGGCGCGCGTCGCCTCGACCGGCGAGATTCGTTTGGCGCGATAGCTCTCGACGAGATCGGTCGCGGACGTGAAAGCGAGATCGTCGGTCATCGCTCGGCTTCCCCCGGGTTTCCAATTATCGGTGCCGGCGGAGTGTGCCACTTTCGGAGGCGGGGACCAAGGGATCAAGAGCGCGCGAGGCCCCGGCCGGTCGATCCTTCTTCGTCTCCCAACGCGTTCGCACTCGATAGCCGCCAAAACCGCCAACCCGGCTTGTGAGCGGTTTCCCCCATAGCTACTGTCTTGCTCCTCGACCGGAGGAGAACCGCGGGTGACCATCCCAATCCGCACCATCGATCACGTCGTGGTCATGGCCAGCGATATCGAACGCTCGATCGCGTTCTATCGAGACGTGCTGGGCGGGCTCACACCGTTTGAAACGGCGTTTCGCGAGGGCAGGATCAAGGTGATGCAGGTGGTGCTCGGCGGCACGGTGGTCAATTTGCAGCGGCTCGACGATCCGGCGTATATCGTCGCCGATCGTTTGGAAGCGGGTACCGTCGACGTATGTTTTCGCTGGGACGGCGAAATCGCGGCGGCCGTGGACTATCTGAGGAGTCGTGGAGTGGGGATCGTCGAAGGCCCGGTGCCGCGTCCAGCGGCTGACGGTGTCTGGGGCCAGTCGGTCTATTTCCGCGATCCCGACGGCAACTTGCTCGACTTCCTGACCACCGCGACGCCAACGGATGCGATATTCTGATGTCCGAGGACGTTCGGGGAGGGAAGCGACGTCGCGTGGCTGACGAAGACGGGTTCAGGCATCATACGGCGGACCTCGCCGAGATGCGTATGCATTACGTGATGGCGGGTGAGGGGGAGCCGATCGTGCTGCTGCACGGGTTTCCACAGACCTGGTACGAATGGCGCCTGGTGATGCCGATCTTGGCCGAGCGTTATCAGGTGATCGCGCCGGATTTGCGCGGCCTCGGCGACAGTTCACGCCCCGAGCGCGGTTATCACAAAATGCGCGTGGCCGAAGATGTCTGGGAGTTGGTCAACGGCGTACTCGGGCAGGATCGGTTGTTTGTGGTCGGTCACGACTGGGGCGGCCCGGTCGCCTTCGCCTTGGCCGCGTCGCACCGCGCCTCGGTCGCCAAGCTCGCCATCCTCGACGTGATGATCCCGGGCGACGGCACCGATCAGTTCTCGACCTCGCAAGGGCGTTGGCATCACGGTTTTCATCGCACGCCGGACTTGCCGGAAGCACTGATCGAGGGCCGCGAGCGAATCTATATCGACTGGTTCCTGAAGAATTTCACCGCCCGCCCGGATGCGATACCAGAAGCCGCGATCGACGAATTCGCGCGGACCTATTCGCAACCGGGCGCGATGCGCGCGGGGCTCGCCTACTATCGGGCGATCCCAGAAGACATTGCCGACAACCAGGCCGCGCTCGGAGAGGGCAAGCTCGGCATGCCGGTGCTGGCGCTTGGCGGCGGAGAAAGTTTTGGCCGGCGCGAACTCACGCTCCAGTCGATGCGGCGGGTCGCGGACGACGTCCGGGGCGGTGTGATCGAGGGGGCGGGCCATTTCCTGCCCGAGGAGAAGCCGGCCGAGATCGCCGAGCAGCTGCTCGCCTTTTTCGCTGAGTAAGACCAGACAAGGCTGTGCGGCCCCAGCTTTATGCCCAAGCCCCACGGCGGCGCCTGACACAGATGTTGAGCGCCGGTTGCGACCGCGCGGATCTCAAGGCGGTGCGCCACGCCGCCGTGCCGATCGCCAACAATGGCGGGGCCAATTCGGTGGCGACCCTGGTCGAGATCGTTCCGATCCAGCATGGCGGCAATCCCGCCTCGCGGGTGATCTACATCGCCAAGGGCGAAGAAGCGCCGACAACGGTGGTGATCATGGCCGGCGGCGGCTTCGAACTGGGCAACGTCATTCCGGTCGAGGAGCAGGCCCCGACTGCCGACAGGCCCGTTCCAAAAAATCCTCCAACGCCCGGATCGGGGTCCGGTCGTCGAACGCGTGCGGGCCTTGACGGCGAACCTTGGCGCGGAGTTCGCGCCGCAGCGCCGCGTTCCGTCCGAGTTCCACCGCGATCGCGATCATGTGGTCGAAGTCCCGCGCGATGGTCTGTTCGACGCCGATCATCCTCATGATCGCGGCACCGTGGCACGAACGCATGGTCGGGCCGGGGCAGGTGATCACCGGCAGCCCGCGGCCGATCGCCTCGAGGGTGGTCACGCCGCCGGACCACAGGATGCTGTCGAGGCCCAAGTCGGCCTGCCGGTTGAGGTCATAGAAACCCTGCTGATCGACCTGGGGCCGGATCGTGCAATAGGCCCAGGCGTCCAGCTCGTACGCCGCGAATGCACGCTCCAGACGGGCGCGAAAGACCTGGGTGGTGTGATCCGACTTGTGGGCGATGAACCAGAACCGGGCGGCCGGAACCCTGGCCGCGATCCGTGGATAGAGCGGATCGAATTGCGGCAGAAGCTTGTAAAAGCTCTGGGCGCAGAAATAGACCACGTCGGCGTTGTCCGCGTCGGGGTCGCGGGCCAGGGTTCCGGCCGCGGCCGGTGCCGGCACGGGGAAGGCGATCGACAAATTGGGCAGGCGCACCAGTGTCTCGGTGTAATGGTCCTCGCCGTCGGCCGGCTCCATCATCGCGCTGGTCAGGAAGTAGTCCATGGTCGCGAGCCCGGTGGTCACCGGATGGCCCCAGGCGACACATTGCACCGGGGCGAGGCGCAGCGCCGCGGGAAGCTGGACGATCGGATCCATGCCGATATCGGGATAGATCAGCGCGTCCAGCTTCGCATCCGCGACACAACGAACCAGACGATCGGCCGCGCGCAGAGAATCGTGGAACTGGTCCGCGTGGGCAGCCAGCGCCTCGGTCACGGAATCGCCACCGCGCCCGGTCGAGAACATGACGGTTTCGAATCGATCACGATCCAGATGGCTGATCCAGCCACCGAACAGCTTGCCGATCGAGTGATGGCGCCAATGGGAGGATAGAAACCCGACCCGAATTCGCCCGGCCGCCCGGCTCGGCGCCAGCGCCTGTGTGTGGTGTGGATAGGCGGCGGCGGCGATGCGCCCGAGTAGGGCCCCGAACCGTTCCTGCGGCCCACGAACGTCGCCGCCCTGATAGGGCAGATAAAAATCGGTCAGCGTGGTCATCGCCTGGATCGCTCTGCCCCGACCCTCGGCCGAATCGAGCGCGAGCGCGCCGTGCAACTCCTCGAGTCCCGCCACCCAGCGGGCGCGATGGCCGGATATCTCGGCCTCCGATTGGTAGATCACGGGCAACGACAACAGCGACGCCCAGCGGGCGCGCAGGTCGCCGCCGTCGGCCGCGACCGCCTTGCGAAATGCATCGCGCGCGGCGCCGTTGCGGCCCTGGTCCTGCAGGGCCGAGCCAAGGGCGAACCAGGCCTCGCCACTGGCGGGCGCGATCGCCGTCGCGTGCTCGAAACATCGAATCGCCGAGTCCGGGCGCCCGTGCTGGAGCAGGAGATTGCCCAGGTTCAAGTGAATCGCCGCATTGTCCGGGTCGCGGGCCAACGCCGCCTCGAAGGCCCCGCGCGCGGCCGCGAATTGGCCGCGTTCCGCCAGCACCATGGCCAAATTGTTGTGCCCTTCGGCGCGGTCGGGCACGAGCGCGACCAGCCGCCTGTAGGCCGCCTCGGCCTCGGCAAATCGCCCCAACTTCTGCAGCGCATGGCCCAATCCGGCCGCCGCCTCGGGGTCCTGGGGCGCAAGGTCGCCGGCCCGGGTAAAACATGACAACGCCCGCTCCGGATCGCCCTCGGCCATCAGAATCGTGCCGAGCAGCTTGTGGGAATGCGCGGCCTCGGGCGCCAATGCCGTCGCCCTCTCGCCCATGTCCCGCGCCGCCGCGAGATCACCCGCATCGAGCAGGGCCTGGGCGAGGTTGAGGCAGGCGGCGATCGAATCGGGCTTGAGGCCGAGCACCCGGCGGTAGCCGGCGATCGCTTCCGAGCCCCGGCCGGCGCGCTGCAAATCGATGGCTTGGTTGAGCAAGGCGCCGGTATTGGCCGGGTCCAGCCGGGCCGCCTCGCCAAAGGCATCGGCCGCCGCCGACCAGTCCGCGACCAACCGATGGGCCTTCGCCAAATCATAGTGAATGGCCGCGATCTCGGGCGCCGCGGCCACCGCTTGCCGGAGTTCCGCGACCGCGGACCCGCCTTCGCCGCGGCGCGTGGCGATCAGGCCGGCGAGGTGCCTGGTGCGGGCATGATCCGGATGTTCGGCCAGGATGTCGCGGCAGATCGCGCTGGCATCATCGATCCGCCCGGCCTCGAAGGCGGCCAAGGCGTTCGCGACCCGCCCCTCGACCGACACCGGCCGTCCCCGTCAACCGTCCCGGTAAGCGGCGCGCTGGGCGATTCGCCGATCGATTTCATCGACCAGTTTCTTGTATTCCGCACCGTCGATGCCACCGAAGCGGCTTTGGAACGCGGCGTCGGTCAAGCCGTCCGGCAAACCGGCGATGGCGGGGAAAAACAAGTCCTCTTCCGCCGCGCCGGCCAGGACTTCCTGAAGGCGGCGGGCGCCACCGCCGCCGTCACGGGCCACTTGCGCGAATCGGGCTCCGGTGCGGTCGGCGGCAAGGTCGGAAAAGCTGAACCCACTGCCGCCACCGGCGGCGTCCAACAACTCCTTGAATTCGCCGATCGCAAGGTTGACGCCGCTGCTGGCAACGATCTCGAGCCCCGCCGAGATGATGAAATGGAGGGTGAGATCCTGGCGATCGCGCAGCATCACGTGGCGCCGGCGAGGCTCGTTCGCTTTCATTTCCTCGGTCCGCACCGGGCCGATCAGGCGCTCGAAGCGGCGGTCGCCGTGATAAATGGCAAGCGCCAGCACGGCCGCCTGATTCTCCGCCGCCGGATCGCCACCCGCCGAGCGCGACCGGGCCAAGGCGAAGACCGGCCCGACATATAGATCGGA
>CAJWQN010000125.1 GCA_913045505.1 uncultured Rhodospirillaceae bacterium
CCGCTTCCCCCATCCGCGGCCAGGGCCTGGGCGGCGCAAACCCACAGCAACGCCACCGCGGCGAAGGTCCTGCGGATCCGGGTCAAGAACCGGCGATCATGGGTGACTGAATCATCAGCGGGCAGCATAGCCTGATTTGAAACCCAGTCACCAAATTCGGCGGCCCACGGCTCCGGGCGCGTTTGTGCCCCATCATCGCTTTTGATAAACAAAGGCACTGTTCGTCGGTCCTCCCGAGCATACCCATGGCCCGAAAGAAACCGGTCGTCATCGTCACCCGCAAGCTGCCGGAGGTCATCGAGACCCGGATGATGGAGCTGTTCGACACCCGCCTCAACGACGACGATCACCCGATGAGCCGGGAAGAATTGATCGAGGCGGCACGGATCGCGGATGTCCTGGTGCCCACGGTCACCGACCGGATCAACGACGCGGTTCTCGAACATGCCGGCGAGAAGCTGTTGCTGATCGCCAATTTCGGGACCGGGGTCGACAACATCGATCTGGCCGCCGCCCACAAGCGAGACATCGTGGTCACCAACACCCCGGGCGTGCTGACCGAGGACACCGCCGACATGACCATGGCCATGATCCTGGCGGTACCCCGGCGCCTGGTCGCCGGCCAGCAACTGGTCTCGTCGGGAAACTGGATCGGCTGGGGGCCGACGACCATGCTCGGCCATCGGATTTGGGGCAAGCGTCTCGGTATTATCGGCATGGGCCGAATCGGCACCGCGGTCGCGCGCCGGGCGCGCGGCTTCGGGTTGTCGATTCATTATCACAATCGCCACCGGCTGCCGGCGGAGGACGAGCAGGAACTCGAGGCCACCTACTGGCAGAGCCTCGACCAAATGCTGGCACGCATGGACATCATCTCGGTCAACTGTCCCCACACACCGGCGACCTATCACCTTCTGTCGGCGCGCCGTCTCGAACTGCTGCGCCCGCACGCCTTCGTGGTTAACACTTCGCGCGGCGAGGTGATCGACGAAACCGCGCTGACCAGGCTGTTGCGCGAGAAGCGGATCGCGGGCGCCGCGCTCGACGTGTTCGAGCACGAGCCGGCGATCAATCCGAAACTCAGGGACTTGGACAACGTCCTGCTGCTGCCCCATATGGGCTCGGCCACGATCGAGGCTCGCATCGACATGGGCGAGAAGGTGCTGGTCAACATCCGGACCTTCATCGACGGCCACTCGCCCCCGGACCGGGTCATCGAGACCCTGATGTAGGTGCCGGCGGCTCAGACGAACAGCATCGCGCCGGCGCCGGAGGCGTCGGTCAGAAAGGTGACCAGACCGCCTTCGCCGAGCTGGATATCCTCGCGCAGCGCGTCCGACTCCAGAGCCATCGCGCGCAAGCCCATTTCACAAACCAGAAACCTCACCCCCAGCGCGGCGCAGGACTCGAGCAGTTCCTCGAATCCGGCGATGCCGCGCGCGCGCAGCGCCGCGTCCGCCGCCAGCGCGTCGCCGCCGCGCTCGGCGACGGCAAGTCCGGCCCAGCCGGGGGCGCCGTCGGCGGTCGGCGCCAACAGCGCGCCGGTCGCGCCCATGGTGAAGAACAGGGTCGCCGGCATGTCGATGGCCGCCGCCGCCGCCGCCGCCGCCAGCGCGTAATGGGCGCGTTCGAAGGTTCCGGAATGGATGATGATCGATAGCTTGTCGGGCCGCGCCATCTCAGGCCGCGTGCGTGGACAGATCGCGAATCCGGGCCCCCCGGCCGCACAGCGGGCAGTCGGGATCGGGGCGCAGCTTGATCTTGCGAATGACGGTCTTGAGAGCGTCGTAGATCAGAAGATTGCCGGACAGGCTGTCACCGACTCCGAGCAGTTCCTTCAGCACCTCGACCGATTGCAGGGAGCCCATCACCCCGGCCAGCGCCCCGAGCACGCCGCCCTCGGCGCAGCTGGGAATCAGCCCCGGCGGCGGCGCTTCGGGGAATAGGCAGCGATAACACGGGTTGTCGCCGCCCAAATGGGCCTTGTAGGTCGAAAGCTGGCCGTCGAACCGCAGGATCGCGGCCGAAACCAGCGTCTTGCCGGCCAGGTAACAGGCGTCGTTGACCAGGAAGCGGGTGTCGAAATTGTCGCTGCCATCGGCGACCAGGTCACAATCGGCGATCAGGGACAGCGCGTTGGCGGCGGCGAATCGGGCGTGAATCGGTATCACGGTCACGTCGGGATTGATCCCGGCAACGGTTTGCCTGGCACTTTCGACCTTGGCGGTGCCGATCCGGTCGGTGCCATGAATCACCTGACGCTGAAGATTGGAGAGGTCGACCGCGTCGTCGTCGATCACGGCGATGGTGCCGATGCCGGCGGCGGCCAGATAAAGGACCAGGGGCGAGCCCAATCCGCCGGCACCCACGACAAGCACTTTCGAGGCCAGCAGCTTGGCCTGGCCGGTGCCGCCGACCTCGTTGAGGATGATGTGGCGGGCGTAGCGGTTGACCTGATCCTCGGTAAAATCCATGGCTGGCGCCGGGCCTTATCCGCTCTCGAACAGGACCGTCGACAAATAGCGTTCGGCGAAGGAGGGAATGATCACCACCATCATCTTGCCGGCCATCTCCGGCCGCCGGCCGATCGTGATCGCGGCATGAAGCGCCGCGCCCGAGGAAATGCCGGCCGGTATGCCCTCCAGCGGTGCGAGTTCGCGCGCCATCGCGACCGCTTCGTCGTTGCTCACCTGGATGATTTCGTCGATTTCATCGACATCCAGGATATCGGGGATGAACCCGGCGCCGATGCCCTGAATCTTGTGCGGCCCCGGCTTGCCGCCGGACAGCACCGGACTGTCCACCGGCTCGACCGCGATCAACTTGAGCGACGGCCGGCGCGGCCTGAGCGCCTGGGCTATGCCGGTGAGCGTGCCGCCGGTGCCGATGCCGCAGACGATCGCGTCGACCTGGCCATCGGTATCGGTCCAGATTTCCTGCGCGGTGGTGGTGCGATGGATTTCCGGATTGGCCGGATTCTGGAACTGTTGGGGCATCACCGAGCCAGGGATCGCGTCGAGCTGCTCTTGCGCCGCCGCGATCGCTCCATTCATGCCCTTGGCCCCTTCGGTGAGCACGATTTCGGCGCCCAGGAACTCGAGCAGCCGGCGGCGCTCGACCGACATGGTCTCGGGCATGGTCAGGATCAGCTTGTAGCCCTTGGCCGCGGCCACGAAGGCGAGCGCGATGCCGGTATTGCCCGAGGTCGGCTCGACCAGTGTCGTCTCGCCGGGCGTGATCTCGCCGTCGGCCTCCAACGCTTCGATCATCGACACGCCGATCCGATCCTTGACCGACGCCAGCGGGTTGAAGAATTCGAGCTTGGCCAACAGGTCGGCTTGGCAATCGTGCGCGTCGGCGAGCTTCTTGAGCCGCACCAGCGGCGTGTTGCCGATGGTCTCGGTGATGCTGTCGAAGATTCGACCGCGAGTCGGGACGTTATTTGACATGGATTTCCTTCGTTTGGGAGTGGGCCTCGCGCCCGGCGCCGGTGGAGCCGAACCCACCCGCGCCACGACCGCTGTCGGCCAAGGTTTCAGCCAGTTCCCAGCCGACTCGCGCCACCGGCGCGACCACCAACTGGGCGATCCGCATGCCGCGGGTCACGGAAAAAGCGGCCGGGCCGAGATTGATCAGGATCACCCCGATCTCGCCCCGATAATCGGCATCGATGGTGCCGGGGCCGTTGAGCACCGATAAACCGTGGTCGAGGGCCAGGCCCGATCGCGGGCGCACCTGGGCCTCGAAGCCGTCCGGGAGAGCGATGGCGTAACCGGTGGGAATCAGCGCCCGGGCGCCTGGCGCCAGAACCACCGGAGCGGCGACCGCGGCTTGCAGGTCGAGGCCGGCACTATGGGCGGTCGCGTAAGCGGGCAGCGCGTCCGCGATCGCATGGGACAGGCGCCTTATGGGCACTCTCACCCCGGTCACACGGAAATGCCCTTGTCGGCGATCGCGGCGGCGATGCGTTCGGCCAGATGTGCCGCGACCGCGACCTTGGTCGCCTCCGGCCACGGCTCGACCCCGGTCTCGTCGATCAGATGAATCCGATTGTGATCGCCGCCGAACACCCCCTCGTCCGGTGAGACGTCGTTGGCCAGAATCCAGTCGCAGCCCTTGTCGCGGCGCTTTTGAACCGCGTTCTCGACCACGTCGTGGGTCTCGGCCGCGAAGCCGATGACCAGGGTCGGCCGCCCGCGCCCCATCGCGCTCAGTGTCCGAAGAATATCGGGATTCTCCTGCAGTTCGAGCGCCGCGGGCGGCGCGCCGTTGCGTTTGGTCTTGCGGTTGGCCGGATGGGAGACCCGCCAATCGGCGACCGCCGCGGCGCAAACCGCGACATCGACCGGCAGCGCGGCCTGGCAGGCGGCGAGCATTTGCTCCGCGGTCTCGATCCGGACCACCCGCGCGCCGGGCGGGTCCGGCTCGCCGGTCGGCCCCGTCACCAGCACCACCTCGGCGCCGAGCGCGCCGAGCGCGCCGGCGATGGCGTGGCCCTGCTTGCCCGACGAGCGGTTGGCGATATAGCGCACCGGATCGATCGGCTCATGGGTCGGGCCGCTGGTGACCAACGCCCGCACCGCCGCCAACCGCCCCTCGCCCCGACCGGCCAAGGCTCCCTCGATCGCGGCCAGAATATCCTCGGGCTCGGCCATGCGTCCGGGACCGACCTCGCCGCAGGCCAGATCGCCGGCGCCGGGACCGACAAAGCCGATCCCGTCCTCTTCGAGCCGCGCGCGGTTGCGCCGGGTCGCCGGATGCGCCCACATCATCGTGTTCATGGCCGGCGCCAGCAGCACCGGCTTGTCGGTCGCCAGCAACACGGTCGAGGCCAGATCATCGGCGAGCCCGGCCGCCATCTTGGCCATCAAATCGGCGCTGGCCGGCGCCACCACCACCAGATCCGATTCCCGCGACAGCCGGATATGGCCCATGTCGCTTTCATCCGTCAGCGAGAACAAATCCGTATAGACGTTCCCGCCACTGAGCGCGGCCACCGACAACGGCGTGACGAACCGGGCGCCGCCTTCGGTCAACACGCATCGGACCGTGGCACCGCGCTCATTCAAACGACGAATCAGCTCGAGGCTCTTATAGGCGGCGATACCACCCGAAATGATCAACAGAATCCGCTTATGCTCGATCATCGGCTCCAGTCCAAATCCGCCCCTAACGTAGGTTTGAGAGGTCCAGTTGGCAACCGTCCGCGCTCCTCGCCGCTAAAGCATCATGGCCGTCGCCAGTATCGCAATAATTGCCGCGCCGGCCGCCACCAACACCGCATCCCGCCAGACGGGGGGTCTCGCCGCTCTGGCGGGTGCGCCGCTGAATTGTTCGGAAACCTGCTCCAGCAATCCCTCGGCGCCGGCCAGGATTCGGGGCAGGCGATGGGCGGCGTCGGCGAAGTTGGCCAGGGAATCGCGGAGGCGCGCTTGTGGTCCCAAATTGTCGCGCACCCAGTCCTCGATCAGGGGCCGGGCCAGGAGCCACATGTTGGCCTCGGGAGACAGGTCGCGCCCGACCCCTTCGGCGACCACCATCACCTTTTGCAGCAACAGGAGATGCGGCTGGGTCCGCATGCCGAAGGTTTCGGTGATCTGGAACAACTGGCCGAGCAGACGGCCGATCGAAATCTCGTTGGCGGGGCGTTCCAGGATCGGCTCGGCGATCGACCGGCAGGCCTGGGTGAAGGCGCCGAGTGACTTGTCCCGGGGCACGAACCCGGCCCGGAAATGGACTTCCGCGGCGCGCGCGTAGTCACCGGTCAGAAAGCCGAGCAGCAATTCGGCGATGTAGAGCCTGCTCTGGCGGTCGAGCCGGCCCATGATGCCGAAATCGACCACGGTGACGGTCCCGTCCGGGGCGACGAACAGGTTGCCGGGATGAGGGTCGCCGTGAAAGAACCCGTCCCGGAAAATCTGGTTGAACATGGCCCGCGCCGAGGTCGCCAGAATCGCATCGGGATCGTGGCCGGCGGCGATCAGGTCGTCGCGCCGGTGGATCGGAATGCCCTCGACCCGGGCGGTGGTCAGCACCCGCTGGCCGGTGCGCGGCCAATCGACCGCCGGGACGGCATAGCTCCCATCGTCGCGGAAATTCTCGGCCAGTTCGGACGCGGCGGCGCCTTCCAGGCGCAGGTCCATTTCGATCGCGACCAGTTCGGCGAAGGCCCGGACCGATTCGACCGGGCGCAACCGCCGCCATTTGGGCTGGGTGCGCTCAATCAGTTGGGCGATCCAGAGCAACAGATCGATGTCACGGGCGAAGGCTTGCTCGATACCGGGCCGCAAGATCTTGACCGCCACCTCGCGGTCGTCCGAGGTGGTCGCGAAATGGACCTGGGCGATCGAGGCGGCGGCGATCGGGGCATCGTCGAAACCCTTGAACAGGTCATCGACCGGCGCGCCCAACTCGCGGGCCACCCTCGCGCGCGCTTCGGCGGCCGGGAACGGCGGCACGGCGTCGCGCAAACGACCCAAGTCCTCGGCGACCTGGGGTCCGAGCAGATCGGCGCGGGTCGAAAGCGCCTGGCCGAGCTTGATGAAGCTCGGCCCCAACGCCACCGCGGCGGCGGCCAGGCGCACACCAAGCCGGCCATCGGCCTCGGGCGCGGGGCGCCGGCGCCGGCGCATGATCCAGACCAGGGCCGGCGCGACGCCCAGCACCTCCAGGGCTTCGAGCGCATCGTGGCGGGCCAGGGTCCGGGCGATCGCGACCAGCCGAGTGATGTTGCACAGGGCGCGGATCATCGCCCGCGCGTATCCGGTTCGAATCCGGTCATGTCCGCCAGGCCGTGTGGAGCGCGGCGATACCGCCGGCCAACCGGCGCACCCGGATGCCGGCGAACCCCGCCGCGCCGATCATGGCGGCGAAGCGATCGGGATCGGGAAAGCGTCGGATGCTTTCCACCAAATAGCGATAGGCGTCACCATCGCCAACCACCGCTTCGCCGATCGCCGGGATCACATGGTGGGAGAACAGATCGTAAGCCGGGCGCAACGGAGCCGAAATTTCGGGCGTGAACTCCAGGCACAGAAATCGCCCGCCGGGCCTGAGCACACGCGCTATTTCCGCGAGCGCCCGATCGATATGGGTGAAGTTGCGAATGCCGAAGGCGATGGTACAGGCTTCGAAACTCGAATCGGCAAGCGGCAGCGACTCGCCATCGGCGCACAGCCAGGCCGGGCGGCGAATCCAGCCCCGATCCCAGGCCCGGTCGCGTCCGACTTCGAGCATCGCCGGGTTGATGTCGCAGACGATGACAGTGCAATCCTCCGAGGCCTGGGCCCGGTCGAGCACCCGCAGGGCGATATCGCCGGTGCCGCCGGCAAGATCGAGGACGCGGGCCGGCAGCGGGGCGCCGAGCCGATCGACCATCTGGCGCTTCCACAGCCGATGGATACCGCCGCTCATCAGGTCGTTCATCAAATCGTAGCGGGGCGCGACGGTGGCGAAAATGGCGCCGACGAGACCGGCCTTTTCCGCCTCGTCCACATCCTGGCCGCCAAACGGCACGCGCCGCCCTCGCGCTCCCTCGGCCGCCGCGACGGAAGGATCTCGGGACATGGCGCGGACCATAGCGCAGGGCTCCTCGCCGCGCTATGGTCCGCGCGCCCCGAGATCGATGCCGCCTGGACGAGCCGTGCCGGAACTGCCCGAAGTCGAAACCATTCGCCGCGGCTTGATCCCGGTTCTCGAGGGTCGGCGGCTGGCCGGGGTGGTGGTGCGCCGGCGCGATCTTCGCGTGCCCGTGCCCAGGAATTTCGCCTCCCGCCTGACCGGGCGCCGAATCGCGCGCATCGAACGCCGCGCCAAATACCTGTTGCTCTATCTGGACGATGCCACCGTGCTGCTGATTCATCTGGGCATGTCCGGGCGCATGGGGATCGGCGCCGGCGACGCCGGGAACGGCGCCCATGATCACGTGATCTTCGACACCGACGACGGTGCCCGCCTGGTGTTCAACGACCCCCGCCGCTTTGGCCTGATGGCGCTGTGCCGGGAACAGGACTTGGCCGATCATCGGCTGATTCGAAACCTGGGGCCGGAGCCCCTGGGCAACCGGTTCAACGGACCGGTCCTGTCGGCGGCGCTGGCCGGGCGGCGGGCGCCGATAAAGGCGCTGCTGCTCGATCAGGGCATCGTCGCCGGCCTCGGCAATATCTATGTCTGCGAAAGCCTGTTTCGGGCCGCCCTGTC
>CAJWQN010000126.1 GCA_913045505.1 uncultured Rhodospirillaceae bacterium
GACGGGCGGCCAACCTTTGTCCTGATGCGCGGCATCGGACAGGCGTTCCTCTATCGCGACGCCGGCGATCGCGAGGTGCTGGCCGTGCTGGAACAAGCGATCGCTGCTTGATTCCCGGCTTGGGACGTCAATCTAAACAGATGGTACGTGGTGCGATTCTCCGGTGACAGACGATGACCCTGGCTGAGCTGCTGACCGTCGCGGCAATTGTCCTGCTGATCGCGTTGTCCGCGTTTTTCTCCGGCTCGGAAACGGCGCTTACGGCGGCGCGGCGATCGCGCATCCATCACCTGGCTTCGGAAGGCGACGCCCGCGCCGGCCTGGTCGCCCGCTTGATCGCCCGGCGCGAACGGATGATCGGCGCCATCCTGCTGGGCAACAACGCGGTCAACATCCTCGCCTCGACTTTGGCCGCCGGCCTGATGATCGGCCTGGTCGGCGAGGCGGGGATCGCCTACGCGACGATCACCATGACCCTGCTGGTGGTCGTGTTCGCCGAGGTGCTGCCCAAGACCTACGCGATCCGCCACGCCGACCGGGCGGCACTGGCCGTCGCGCCGATCCTGCGCCCCATCATCGCCGCCTTGGCGCCGATCACGGCCGCGCTGCAAACTGTCGTGATCGGCCTGTTGCGTATGGTTGGCGCCGGCGGCGAGGGACGCTGGAGTTGGTCGGTGGCCGACGAGATTCGAGGCGTGGTCGATCTCCACGCCCGCGAAGGCGGGATTCGCAAGCACTACCGCGACATGTTGCGGAGCGTGCTGGATCTGGCCGAGGTCGAGGTCGGCGAGATCATGGTTCATCGTCGCGACATGGTGACCATCAGCGCCGCCTTGGCCCCGGCGGATATCGTCGCCCAGGTGCTGGCGAGCCCGTTCACGCGGATTCCGCTATGGCGGGACGAACCGGACAACATCGTCGGCGTGCTTCACGCCAAAAGCCTGTTGCAGGCGGTTCAGGCCCAAGCCGGGGACATCGACCAACTCGACGTGGTCTCCTTGGCGATCGAGCCCTGGTTCGTGCCGGACACCACGAGCCTGGCCAATCAATTGACCGCGTTTCGAGGCCGGCGTGCCCATTTCGCGTTGGTGGTCGACGAATACGGCGCGCTGATGGGCCTGGTCACGCTGGAGGATATTCTGGAGGAGATCGTCGGCGATATCACCGATGAACACGACCGGCCGACCGGCGGCGTCCGGCGGACCCCGGACGGCGGCTATCTGGTCGACGGGGCGGTGACGATCCGTGATCTGAACCGGGATCTGGATTGGCGGTTGCCCGACGATGCCGCGGCGACGATCGCCGGGCTGGTGATCCACGAGGCGCGGCGCATCCCGAAGGTCGGACAAGTGTTTCTGTTTCACGGGTGTCGGTTCGAAATCATGGGCCGGGAAGGCAATCGACTCACGGCGCTCCGCATTCACCCCCGGCCCAGCGAATCCGACGCCGGCTGAGAAGCGGCTGGTCGAAACTCGGGCAACAGACCATGACCACGATCTTCATCGGCGGCGTACCCCGGTCCGGCACCACATTGATGCAGAGCATCCTGTGCGCCGATCGAACCACCAACCCGATGCTCGGCGAGCCCTTCTATTTTCGCAAGATCGTCTATGCCTACAAGCAGACCAAGCAGGAGTTCGCCCGACGCGGCGGCGGCTTTTTCGGCGACCCCGACAAGCTGCGCCAGTTCAGCGCCGATTGGGTGAGCCGGTTTCTCGATCAGGTTCGCGCCAATCACCCGGGAGTCGACAATCTGGTGATCAAGGAGCCGCTCTTGACCCGCCATTTCATCGAAGTCGCCGAACTCCTGCCCGACGCCCGGTTGGTGGTCATGGTCCGCGACCCGCGCGACGTGATCGGATCGATGATCCGGGTCGCGGAGCGGATGGGGACCAAGGGCACGGTTCCCAACAACATGGCGCCGGCGCTGGCCCGCGACCTCGATATCCTGTGCGAAAGCGTCAACAGCTATTATCGCGAATTGCTCCGCTACCGGGCACCGGGGGTGCGGCGCAACCTGTGCTTCGTGTTCTACGAGGCGGTGGTCGGCGAGACCATGGAGGCCCTGGACAAGATCCGCGCGTTTACCGGCCTCGAGTTGTCCGACTACCGGCCCGAGCACGACTGGAACCGGAATGGCGCCGGCTTCGCCCCGCCCGACCCCGACGATCCCTGGCCTTCGGCCCTCTGGGGCCGGCCGATCACCGCGGCGCCGATCGGGGAATATCGCACGACCCTGACCGGCCCCGAGATCACCACCATCGAGCGCGACTGCGCCTTGCTGTTCGAAAGCTTCGGCTACCCCTGCGACGGCGCCGCTCGACGATAAAGATTCGATCGAGGGTCACGAGTCCGGCCCGGCCTCGTCCGGGGTCACGGTCTCGAGCGACAGGGCGTGGACGCCGCCGGCCAGTTCCTCGGCCAGGATGTCGTGGATCAGCCGTTGGCGGGCCAGACGGTCGAGGCCAGCGAATTCCCGGGACACGATCTCCACCCGGAAGTGGCTTTCGCCGCCCGCGCGGGCGCCGGCATGGCCAGCGTGGTGGCGCGATTCGTCGATCACCACCAAGCGCGATGTCGCCAGCCGCGCCGCCAGCTTGTCCTCTATCGTCCGCGCAATCGACATGGCTTGACCTCGTCCGTTGGAGCGGGTGGAGGTGAGATGCGCACCATTCTCGACAACGCCGCGCCCGGTTCAAGGCTTGATCCCGGTTGGACGATATCCTCTGGGTCGCCTTGCCAGGCGCGGGCGAGTTGCGCATAGTGACCGGATGGTCGGCAATGGGCACCTGGGACAGCAACCCCGGAACTGGCGGGGCTTCGAAGACGACGCGGCGGCGCCGGACCTGAAGCGTTGCGAGTGGCCCGGCTGTGATGACGAGGGTGCCTACCGGGCGCCGTTGTCGAGAACCCAGCTCCGGGCGTTCCGGTGGTTTTGCATGGACCATGTGCGCCTGTACAACGCGAGTTGGAACTACTTCACCGGCCTGGACCCGCGCGAGATCGAGGATATCCGCAAGCGCGACACGGTCTGGCACCGGCCGACCTGGCCGATGGGCGCGGGCGCCGGACACCAAAAGCGCGACCGCGCGTTCGGCATGCACGACAGCCATGGCGTGTTCGGCGCCGATGACTGCGGCGCGAACGCGCCGCTCGATACGCCCCGTGACCGCGCCTTGGCCTTGCTGGGTCTGGACCGCATGGCGACGGCGGCCGATATCAAGGCCCGCTACAAGACCCTGGTCAAACGCCATCACCCCGACGCCAACGGAGGCAGCAAACACTCCGAAGAGATTTTCAAAACCATCAATGCGGCTTATTGTTATCTGTTGAATTGCGTTTCCGGCTGACTCCGGTCAGTTTCTCTTCGTCCCTCTCCAAGAACGGATCAACTTGATGGCGACAGTTTCTCCCGCCGAGCCCGGGGCGGCCCGGGAACAGCGCTTGCCCGATATCGAAATTTCGGCGCGCCAGACCTTCGGGATTGACAGCGACATGGTGGTGCCGGCGTTTTCCGAGGCCACTGACCATGTCCCCGACATGGACGAGGCCTACCGGTTCGACCACGAGACCACCATCGCCATCCTGGCCGGATTCGCCCATAACCGGCGGGTCATGATCCAGGGCTATCACGGCACCGGCAAATCGACCCACATCGAGCAGGTGGCGTCGCGGCTGAACTGGCCCTGCATTCGCGTGAACTTGGACAGTCACATCAGCCGCATCGACCTGATCGGCAAGGACGCGATCGTGATTCGCGACGGCCAGCAGGTGACCGAGTTCCGCGAAGGCATGCTGCCCTGGGCGCTGCAGTCGGCGACCGCGCTGGTGTTCGACGAATACGACGCCGGCCGCCCCGACGTGATGTTCGTGATCCAGCGGGTGCTCGAGGTGGACGGCAAGATGACCCTCTTGGACCAGAACCGGATCATCCGCCCCCACCCGGCCTTCCGGCTGTTCTCGACCACCAACACGATCGGTCTCGGCGACACCACCGGCCTCTATCACGGCACCCAGCAAATCAACCAGGGTCAGATGGACCGCTGGAACATCGTCGCCACGCTCAACTATCTTGAACACGACGCCGAGGTCGAGATCGTGCTCGCCAAGGTACCCTCCTACGACACCAAAGCCGGGCGCAAGATCATCTCGACCATGGTCGATCTGGCGGATCTGACCCGCGCCGGCTTCATGGCCGGAGACATCTCCACGGTCATGTCGCCCCGAACCGTGATCACCTGGGCCGAGAACGCCGAGATTTTCGACGACTTGGCGTTCGGATTCCGGGCGACGTTCCTGAACAAATGCGACGAGATGGAGCGCTCGGTGATCGCCGAGTACTACCAGCGTTGCTTTGACGAGGAACTGCCCGAATCCGCGATCAAGAGGACGCTGAGCTGATTGGGTCATGCCCGAGTCCCCTGAATCGCGGACCGAGACCTTCAAGCGCGCGGTGGCTGGCGCCATGCGGGCGCTCGCCGACGACGGCGAACTGACCGTCGCGTTCGGCGCCAACGCGCCGCGCCTGGAAGCCGACAAGGCGAGCCTGCCAGCCCCGGCGCGCGACGCCTCGTACGATGAATTCAACCAGATTCGGGGGGTCAGCGATTCGTTCGCGCTGCGCATCCGCCACCACGACAACAAAGTCCACGCCGCGCGCCGGCCGCCCGGGCAGACCGCCCAGGCAATTTACGACTCGGTCGAGCAGGTGCGCTGCGAGGCACTGGGCGCGCGGCGGATGAAAGGGGTGGCGGCCAATCTCGACGCCGCGCTCGACGCCCATTGCCGCCGCGAGGGCTTCGATCGAATCAGCGGTCGCGACGACGTGCCGGTCATCGAGGCGATCCGGCTGATGGCGCGCGAGCAACTGTTGGGCGCGCCGCCCCCTGCCGCGGCGACCGCGGTGGTCGATTTGTGGCGGCCCTGGATCGAATCCAAGATCGAGAACGATTTCGAGGCGATGGCCGGCGCGGTCGACGATCAGGCCGCCTTCGCCAACCGTTTGCGGAGCCTGATCGCCCATCTGGAATTCGCCGACGAGGACGAAAACGAGGCCGACTTCGATTCCGAGTCAGCGGACCAGTCCGACGACGAAGAAAGCATGGCCGGCCAGGGCGACGGCGACGATTCCGACACGACCATGGAATCGATGGGCGCCGAGAGCGCCGACGCGGACGACGCCGAGGCCGGCGATGCCGACCAGATCGAGGCCGAGAGCGCCGAGGACGGCGACATGACCGAAGGCGAGGAGCCCGACTCGAAGGGCCAGCCCTGGCGGCCACCGGCCCACGGCCTCAACACCCGTCCCAGCTATCACGCCTACATGACCGAGTTCGACGAGGTGATCGATGCCGCGGAGTTGTGCGAGGCCGACGAATTGATCCGGCTGCGGGCCCATCTCGACCAGCAGTTGTCCAGCCTTCAGGGCCTGATCACCCGGCTCGCCAACCGCTTGCAGCGCCGCCTGCTGGCCAAGCAGACCCGATCCTGGGACTTCGATCTCGACGAAGGCCTGCTCGATTCCGCCCGGCTCGCCCGGGTGGTGGTCAACCCGACCTATTCGCTGTCGTACAAGCAGGAGAAGGAAACCTCGTTCCGAGATACGGTGGTCACGCTCCTGCTCGACAATTCGGGCTCCATGCGTGGCCGCCCGATCACGGTGGCGGCGATGAGCGCCGACATTCTGGCCCGCACGCTGGAACGCTGCGACGTGAAGGTCGAGATCTTGGGCTTCACGACCCGCGCCTGGAAAGGCGGGCGCGCGCGCGAGCGCTGGCTGGCCGAAGGCAAACCGGCCAATCCGGGCCGGCTCAACGAATTGCGCCACATCCTCTACAAAACCGCCGACACCCCCTATCGGCGCGCCCGGCGCAACCTCGGCCTGATGCTTCGCGAGGGGCTGCTGAAGGAGAACATCGACGGCGAGGCGCTGTTGTGGGCGCATCAGCGTTTGCTCGCCCGCGCCGAGCAGCGGCGCATTCTGATGGTGATCTCTGACGGCGCGCCGGTCGATGATTCGACCCTGTCGGTGAATTCGGGAAACTATCTGGACCAGCATCTGCGCGCGGTGATCGGCTGGATCGAATCGGCATCGCCCGTGGAATTGGTGGCGATCGGCATCGGCCACGACGTGACCCGCTATTACCGCCGCGCGGTCACCATCGTCGATGCCGAGCAACTGGGCGGGATCATGACCGAGAAGCTGGCCGAATTGTTCGAGGATGAGCCGCTCACCGGCCCCCGGCCGGTCCCCCGCCAAAGGCGCCGGGTTTCCGCCTGAACGGGCGTGCCGGTTTGTTCAAGCGGGGCTTGGGGCCTGGGCTTTCTCGATCTGACGCTTGAGCCGGCGCGCGCGCAACGAAAGGTCGTCCGCCTTGGCCTTCTTCAGGAACCTGTCGAGCCCGCCGCGATGCTCGACCGAACGGATCGCGTAAACGCTCAGGCGCAGCTTCACGGTTCGGTCCAGGGTCTCGCTGTAGAGCGACGTCTCCTGCAAATTGGGCAGAAAGCGGCGGCGCGTCTTATTGTGGGCGTGGCTCACATTGTTGCCGGATTGGGGTGATCTGCCGGTCAGTTCGCAGCGTCGGGCCATGGTCTCGATCCTGTCGGAAACCGAAATCGGAGCCGCCAAGGCCCCGGGAAGGCCCGCTTTCTAGGCCAACGAACGGCGCGCCGTCAAGCTCGCGAAGGAATGCCCAGGAAGCCGTCAAGCAATTCGGCGGCCGCGGCGGAGGGCGTGGTCGTGCCGGCCGCGACGGCGGATTCGAGGTCGGGAATGCGGGCGGCGACGCCAGGGTCGGCGCGCAGGCGCGCTTCCAGAGCCTCGTTGATTTCGGTCCACATCCAGCGCACCGCCTGGGCGGCGCGGCGCGAATCGAGCACCCCGCCGGCGCCGATTGTCCGACGGTGATCCGCGACCGCCGCCCATACTTCGGCGATACCCCGACCCTCCAGAGCCGAGCATTGCAGCACGGGCACCGTCCAATCCCTTGTCGCCGGGCGCAGCAGGCCGAGCGCGCTTCGATAGGCGGCGGCGGCCTGACCCGCGACCGCCGCCAGCGCGCCGTCGGCCTTGGTCACCACCACCAGATCCGCGATTTCGATGATGCCGCGCTTGATGCCTTGCAGCTCGTCGCCGCCCGCCGGCTGCATCAGGAGGACGAAACTATCGACCAGATCGCGGACCGCGAATTCGGACTGACCGGCGCCGACGGTCTCGATCACCACCACGTCGTAACCGGCGGCCTCGCAGACCAGCATCACCTCGCGGGTGCGCCGGGCGACGCCGCCCAATGTACCGCCGCTGGGGCTCGGCCGGATGAACGCCGAGTCGCTCCGCGCAAGCTGCTCCATGCGGGTCTTGTCGCCCAGAATGGCACCGCCACCGCGGGCGCTGGAGGGATCGACGGCGAGCACCGCGACCTTGTGGCCCTGGCCGACCAGATGCAACCCGAAGGCTTCGATGAAGGTCGATTTGCCGACGCCGGGCGTGCCGGAAACGCCGAGCCGGATCGCGGCGCCGGTGTCGGGCAACAGCGCCGCCAGCAGCGCCTCGGCCTCGGCGCGATGGTCCGGGCGGGTCGATTCGATCAGTGTGATCGCGCGCGCCAGCGCCCGGCGCCCGCCGGCGCGGATCGCCGCCGGCCCGGACTCATCCCCGCTCATCGGTGCCCTCACTCATTGGCACCAAGTCTCAAGCGGCCATTCTCTGCTTGCGGATCAAGCCCAAGATCTCGCCGGCCACAGTTGGAATATGGGTGCCCGGGCCGTAGATCGCGGCGACACCGGCACTGGTCAGGACATCGTGGTCCCGGGGCGGGACGACCCCGCCGCAGACCACCAGAGCCCCGCCCGCGCCCTGATCGTGGAGACTCTTGATCAATTCCGGCACCAGGGTCTTGTGGGCCGCCGCCTGGCTGGAGACGCCGACAACATGGACATCGTTCTCGACCGCTTGACGGGCGGCTTCTTCCGGAGTCTGGAACAGGGGGCCGATATCGACGTCGAAGCCGATATCGGCGAAGGCGGTGGCGATCACCTTGGCGCCGCGATCATGGCCGTCCTGGCCCAGCTTGACCACCAGCATGCGCGGCCGGCGGCCTTCTTGCTCGGCGAAGGTCACGACGTCGGCCTGAATCCGGGCGAAATCCGCATCACC
>CAJWQN010000127.1 GCA_913045505.1 uncultured Rhodospirillaceae bacterium
ACACGTTCTTGAACTGGACCATGCCGGCATTGACGAACAGCAGGGTCGGATCGTTGTGGGGCACCAGCGGGCTCGACGCCACGATTTCGTGGCCGTGGGCCGCGAAGAACTCCAGAAACGCCTTCCGAATGTCGTTGGTGCTGTCCATCACCCCGCCGCCAGTCTCAGCCCGCGCCGGCCCGGGCGAGGTTTTGTAGCGGCTGACCCTGCAAGTGTCCAGGCGAGGGCGGTGAAGACCGAGCCGCAAGAACACATGATCTTGTGAGGTAGGCGCGTCGGCCTACAAACTCTTGTAAGTTCCGCTGGACCCTGATACTAAATTTGCCCCCTGGGGGAACGGTAGCCACTAGATATGGGTTGCCTCACGGAAGGGGTTTGGGGCGCAATGCGGATTTCACGGCATTTCACGACCGAAGCTGAGTCGGCTTACCAGGCGATCGCGTTTCGGACCGCGCGCAGCGAGATTCGCAATCCGGATGGCTCGGTGGTGTTCCGCTGCGCCGACATCGAGGTCCCGGCGGCCTGGTCGCAAGTGGCGATCGACATCCTGGCCCAGAAATATTTTCGCAAGGCGGGCGTGGCGGCGGCGCTCGAGCCGGTGGAAGAAGACGGCGTTCCGGACTGGCTGGCGCGTCATGAGCCGGACGCCCAGGCCCTCGACGCCCTGCCCGAGGACGCACGGGACGGCGGCGAGACCAAGGCGGTCCAGGTCTTCGACCGGCTCGCCGGCACCTGGACCTATTGGGGCTGGAAGGGCGGCTATTTCGACGGCGAGGAAGACGCGCGGGCGTTTTTCGACGAGCTTCGTTACATGCTGGCGGCCCAGGTCGCGGCGCCCAACAGCCCACAATGGTTCAACACCGGGCTTCATTGGGCCTACGGCATCGATGGCCCGGCCCAGGGCCATAGCTATGTCGACCACCGCACCGGCGAGCTGTGCGAATCGACGTCCGCCTACGAGCATCCCCAGCCCCATGCCTGCTTCATCCAGGGGGTCGGCGACGATCTGGTCAACGACGGCGGCATCATGGACCTGTGGGTGCGCGAGGCGCGCCTGTTCAAATACGGCTCCGGCACCGGCTCCAACTTTTCCGACCTCCGCGGCGAGAACGAACCGCTGTCGGGCGGCGGCCGTTCGTCGGGGCTGATGAGCTTTCTCAAGATCGGCGACCGCGCCGCCGGGGCGATCAAATCGGGCGGCACCACCCGGCGCGCGGCCAAGATGGTGGTGGTCGACGTCGACCACCCGGATATCGAGGCGTTCATCAACTGGAAGGCGGTCGAGGAGCAAAAGGTCGCGGCCCTGGTCGCCGGCTCGAAACTCGTCAACCGCCATCTCAACGAGATCGTCGCCGCCTGCCACGAGGGCGGTCCCGGGGGCGGTCCCGGGGGCGGCCCCGGGGGCGACCAAGCAGGCCATGCCGGCCGCTTCGATCCTGCCGACAACCCGGCTCTCAAGCGCGCGATCACCGGTGCCCGCGGGGCCTTGATTCCAGAGAACTATATTCGCCGGGTGATCGATTTCGCCCGCCAGGGCTATACCGAAATCGATTTCCGGACCTACGATGCCGACTGGGATTCGGAGGCCTATCTCACGGTTTCGGGCCAGAACGCCAACAACACGGTCCGGGTCAGCAACGACTTCATGCAGGCGGTGCTGGCCAATGGCGAATGGGACTTGATCCGCCGCACCGACGGCAAGGTCGCCGAACGCGTGCGCGCCGCCGATCTCTGGGACCAGATGGCGGTCGCGGCGTGGCAATCGGCGGATCCCGGCATCCAATTCGACACCACCATCAACGAGTGGCACACCTGCCCCGAGTCGGGCGCCATCCGGGCGTCCAACCCGTGCTCGGAATACATGTTCCTGGACAACACGGCGTGCAATCTGGCGTCACTCAATCTGATGGCGTTCCGCGGCCCCGACGGCGGCTTCGATATCGCGGGCTTCCGCCACGCGGTTCGCTTGTGGACCATCGTTCTCGAGATTTCGGTGCTGATGGCCCAGTACCCATCGACCGAAATCGCCCGACTCTCCTATCGGTACCGCACCCTGGGATTGGGCTTCGCCAATATCGGCGGCCTGCTGATGGCCGACGGCATCCCCTATGACAGCGACTCCGGCCGCGCCTTCTGTGGCGCGTTGACCGCGATCATGACCGGCGCCGCCTATCTCTGCTCGGCGGAAATGGCGCGAGAACTCGGGACCTTCCCCGGTTACGCCGACAACGCCGCCGCCATGCTCAAGGTGATGCGCAACCACCAGCGCGCCGCCCACGGCCTGGCCGAGGGCTATGAGGGGCTGACCGTCCTGCCGGTGCCGCTCGACATCGACCATTGCCCGGACGGCGCCTTGACGGACGCGGCGGCACAAGCCTGGGACGAAGCGCTCGCGCTCGGCGAGGCCCACGGCTACCGCAACGCCCAGACCACCGTGATCGCGCCGACCGGCACAATCGGCCTGGTGATGGATTGCGATACCACCGGGATCGAACCCGACTTCGCCCTGGTCAAGTTCAAGAAGCTCGCGGGCGGCGGCTATTTCAAGATCATCAACCGGATCGTTCCGCAAACCCTGGCCACGCTGGGCTACGAAGATGATCAGATTTCCGACGTCGTCGCTTTCGCGATCGGCGCCGGAACCCTCCGCGAGGCACCCGCGATCAATCATCGGAGCCTGGCCGCCAGGGGCTTCGATGGGGCGGCCCTGGAGCGGATCGAGGCCGCGCTCGCCGACAGCTTCGATATCCGCTTCGTGTTCAACAAATGGACCCTGGGCGTCGACTTTTGCCGGGACACTCTCGACATCGCCGGATCCGATCTGGACGATGTCGGGTTCGACATTTTGGCCGCTCTCGGTTTTTCGCGCGATCAGATCGAGGCCGCCAACACCTACTGCTGCGGCGCCATGACGGTCGAAGGCGCGCCCCATCTGAAGCCCGAGCATCTTGCCGTGTTCGATTGCGCGACCCCCTGCGGGCGGACCGGCAGGCGGGCGCTGTCATGGCAAAGCCACGTCCAGATGATGGCGGCGGCGCAGCCGTTCGTCTCGGGCGCGATCTCGAAAACCATCAACATGGCGGCCACGGCCACGGTCGAGGATTGCCAAAACGCCTATTTGCTGTCGTGGCGGCTGGGCCTCAAGGCAAATGCTCTGTATCGCGACGGTTCCAAGCTGAGCCAGCCCTTGAGCGCGCAGATGGACGATGATCACGCCGACGAAATCGCCGAGGAAATCGCCGCCGGGCCGGCACCGGCAGCGGCGGCCGTTGTCGATCATGTGATCCACCGCGTGGTCCAGGGCCGCCGACGCCTGCCCCATCGGCGCAAAGGCTACACCCAGAAAGCCATGGTCGGCGGCCACAAGGTCTATCTTCGGACCGGTGAATATCAGGACGGCGGCCTGGGTGAGATTTTCATCGACATGCACAAGGAAGGCGCCGCCTTCCGCAGCCTGATGAACAATTTCGCCATCGCCATCTCGATCGGGCTGCAATACGGCGTCCCGCTCGAAGAGTATGTCGAGGCCTTCACTTTCACCCGCTTCGACCCGAGCGGCATCGTCAGCGGCAACGATTCGATTCGCATGGCGACGTCGATCCTGGACTACGTGTTTCGAGAATTGGCGATCTCCTATCTGGACCGCGGCGATCTCTCCCATGTCGAGGCCGAGGATCTGCTCCCGGACAGCGTCGGCCGGGGCGAACGCCAAAGCGAAATCGCCAACGACAGTCCGGATCCGGCGCCGGCGACGGCCGATCTTCGCGCCCTGGTCAGCCCAGGCTATGTTCGCGGTCGCCTCAGGGTGTTCGAAGGCGGCGCCGGCGCCCGCGGCGCCAAGGGCGACGGCCAGCCGGGCGCCGCTCCCGAGATCGCGATGGCGCTGCCGGCATCGGCCGGGGCCGCCCAGGGCGCGGTTTCGGTCGGCGTTTCCTTCGCCTCGCGCAGCGATGGTCTGTCGGCCAAGGTTCGAGAGGCCCGCATCAAGGGCTACGAGGGCGATCCCTGCCAGGAGTGCGGCAACTTTACGCTGGTGCGCAACGGCACCTGCCTCAAATGCGACACCTGTGGCAACACCAGCGGGTGCTCCTGACCGGGTCGGGTGCCGACGGGATCACGGGCCATCGACCCGGCGTCCCCACTGACGCGGTCGTCGGGCGAATTTTCCTGAACTTTCGGGAGCCTGGTCCGGGCGGGCAGGCTCCCGATCTTGTCGCGCTGCGCGGGCGGCGGTCGCGAAATGATGGACTTTCTCCGGGCGCACTCCTACTTTGAGCCGAATCTCATTTTAGGAGCAGCGGCAATTGGCCGCCACAACCGACAACAAGAGCCGACCCCAGATCGCGGTCGCGCGCAGCGAATCGGAAAAGCAGGAAATTTTTCGGTTCCGCTATCGCATTTACGTCGAGGAGATGCACCAGGACCGGCCCGACGCCGACGAAAAGAACAAGATGCTGCGCGACTCCTTGGACGACACCGGCATCCATCTGATGATGAGCGTCGGCGGCAAGGTGGCGGCAACGATCCGACTCAATCTGGGCAAGCTGACGCCGATCCCTGGCCCGCTCCGCGAGGCTTATGCGCTGGATCGGTTCGTCAACTTTCCGGCCGAACAGATATCGATCACCTCGCAAATCATCGTCTCCGAAAAATGGCGCAGCAGCAACGTGCCGGCGGTGCTCCTGGGCGCCACCTACAAGCTGGCGCGCCAGCAGGGGATTCGGTTCGATTTCTGCCACTGCCAGCCGTTCCTGGTGTCGCTCTATGAACAGCTCGGCTACCGCCGCTATACCGACAACTTCGTCGACCCCAATTCCGGATACAACCTGCCCCTGATCCTGGTCACCGAGGATATCGAATATTTGCGCGCCTGCGGATCGCCGTTCTTCAAACTCGCCACCCAGCACCCCAGTTCGGCCAAGACCGCACTCTGGTTCCAGCACGAGTTTCCGGATTACGCGGCCGGCAGCCCGCGCGCGGGCATGACCGAGGACGATTTCTGGAAGCAGCTAACCCAGAAGCTGCACCAGATTCCCCTGGTTTCGATTCCGTTGCTCAAGGACCTCACATACGATGAAGCGAAAAAATTCCTCAACGTGGGCACGGTGCTGCAATCGAAACGGGGCGACAAGATCGTGCGCGCCGGCGATGTCGGCAACGAGATGTTCGTCCTGCTGACCGGCGCGGTCGAAGTGCGGACCACCGATTCCCAGGACAGCGAACACGTGCTCACCACCATGGGCCAAGGTGACGTGTTTGGCGAGCTCGCGTTCTTGTCGGCCATCCCGCGTACCGCCGATGTGGTCGCGGTCGCCGATTCGGAGGTCCTGGTACTTACCCAGCAATTCTTCGAGCGCGCCACCAAGGCGATGCCGGCGGTCACCGCCAAGGTGTTGTTCAATATGTCGCTGATCCTCTGCGAACGCCTGAAAAACAGCACCGACAATTGGATGGCCGCCGTCGCCGACGCGCAAGTGCCGACAACTCTGGAACAATCCGCCGAATAGGCCGCTCAGGGACCGGAGTCGCCCCTTGGCGCGTCGAGCACTTCACGGGCGGCGCGAAGCAATGCCTTCCCGAGAATCGGTTTCAGAAGAAAGGCCTTGATGCCCAAGGCCTTGGCGCGCGTTTCATCGATGTGCTCGCTGTAGCCGGTGCACAGAATGATCGGCATGTCCGGCCGTATGTCCAGCACCGCCCGGGCCAGGCTGTCGCCGGTCATCCCGGGCATCGTCTGATCGGTGATCACCAAGTCGAACGCCCGCGGCAACGCGCTGAAAATCTTTAGGGCGTCGGTCCCCGACGGGGCGATCACGACATCATAGCCCTCGGCGCTCAGCATCCGCTCGGTCATGGCGAGCAGCGACGGTTCGTCATCGACAAATAGAATACGTTCCGTGCCCGAATAGTTCTCTCCGTCCCGTCGATCGGGCTGGCCGACGCCACCGGTTTGCCCGGCCGGCAAATACACGGTCAACGTGGCGCCACCGCCGGGCCTGCTCTCGACCTTGATGCCGCCGCCATGCGCCTGGACGATCCCGTGAACCACCGCCAGGCCCAAGCCACCGCCGCCGCCGGCGTCATGGGTGGAGAAAAAGGGTTCGAACATCCGCTCACGAACCGCCTGGTCAATCCCGGAACCCGTATCCGCGACCGAGAGCGCGACATAGCGCCCGGCCGGAATCGTGCCGTCGGCGACCGCCAAGGAATGCTCCGCGATCGTCTCCTCGAGCGCGATGGTCAACTGCCCGCCGGTCGTTCCCATGGCTTGGGAGGCGTTCGTACAGAGGTTGAGGACGATCTGTTCGATCTCGGTACGATCGGCATGCACCACCAGCGCGGACCGCGGAAAATGCTGTTCGATGACAATCGTCGCCGGGAGTGTCGCCCGCAGCAGCTCCATGACTTCGGGAACGAACGCGGCCAGATCGACCTCCTCCCGTTCCGTTTTCCACTGACCACTGAAGGTCAGAATCTGCCGAATCAGACTCCGAGCCCGCTCGATCGATTTCTGCGTCGTACTAAGATATTCGCTGGCAATAGATTCTGGAGCCAATTGTTCTTGCGCTAATTGTACAAAACCCGTGATTATCTGCAAAACGTTGGCGAGATCGTGGGCGACACCGCCGGCCAAGGTGCCCAGAGCTTCCATCTTCTGGGATTGGCGAAGTCGCTGATCCGTCCGTTTTCGTTCGGCGATATCTCGCAGCACGCCGATGAACTGCGGTTCGCCGCCGATCGACATCTCGCTCACTGCGAGTTCGAGCGGGAAGGTCGAACCGTCCTTGCGCCGGCCGGCAATCGCGCGTGGACCCCGGCCAATGATTCGGCCCTCGCCGGTGCGAAGATAGCGCTCTATGTAGCGGTCATGATTGCCGCGATCGGGCTCCGGCATGAGGATGGCGACGTTTCGGCCGATCACCTCGTCCGCCGGGTAGCCGAAGGCGCGCTCGGCCGGCGGATTGAAGCTCTTGATCGCACCGGTCTTGTCGATCGTGACGATGGCGTCGGCGACGTTCTCCATGACCGCGCGGATCTGTGCCTCACGGTCCTTCAGGCGGGACTCGGCGAGCTTTCGAGCGGTGACGTCATTGAAAGCTCCGAGGATCGCCGGTTCGCCGTCCCAATCGATCTCGACCGAGCGATATTCCAGCCAAACCCGTTGGCCGTCCATGCGAACGGACTCGAGTTCGCAATGGCGCGGCGGGCTCTCTCCGCCCAGGCAGGCGCCGGTAAACTCTCTGATCCGTCTCTTTTCACCCGGCGCCAGCCAGGCATCCAACGTGCCCAAGGCAATGACCTGTTGGGGATCGTCGTAACCGAGAAGCTCGGCGAATGCTTGATTGGCGAACAGCAGCTTATCGAGGCGATGCACCAGTATCCCGACGATCGGGCTTTCGATGAGCTTCAGGAACCGCGTATCACCTCGATCCGAGAGTGTATCGGTCGTCGCGGATTTCGTCGTCGCCATTGTCGCCTATCGGACGTGGTATTCGAAGTTAGGCTCCGACGGGAATTTCCGCGGAGCCCAAGCAGGAAAATGCAATGCGGTCCGAACCAATTGTTATGCAGCGCGGTTCGAGATTTATCGTCCCTCTCGGGCGACCGCCGAGGGCACCAATTATCAGATAGCCGGGGGCGCTGGTCAAACCCGAATCGGCGCCGGCTCAGCCCTTCGGCTGCGGGGGACGGACGACGCGGATGTGGAGGTCCTTCAGTTGTCTCTCGCTGACCGGCGCCGGCGCCCCCATCAGCAGATCCTGGGCCTGCTGATTCATCGGAAACAGGATCACCTCGCGGATATTGGGCTCGTCGGCGATCAGCATGACGATGCGGTCGATGCCGGGCGCGATGCCACCATGGGGCGGCGCGCCGTAGCGGAACGCGCGCAGCATGCCGCCGAACCTTGCCTCGACCTCTTCGGGGGCGTAGCCGGCGATGCCGAACGCCTTGATCATGATGTCCGGGCGATGGTTCCGAATCGCGCCCGAAGACAGCTCGACCCCGTTGCAGACGATATCGTACTGATAGGCGTGTATGGTCAAGGGATCGGCGGCGTCGAGCGCCGCGAGCCCGCCCTGGGGCATCGAGAACGGGTTGTGGCTGAACTCGATC
>CAJWQN010000128.1 GCA_913045505.1 uncultured Rhodospirillaceae bacterium
GTCTTGCCGGCGCCATTGGGGCCGATCAGGCCGACGATCTTGCCCCGTTCCATATGGAACGAGACGCCGTCGAGGGCGATGATGCCGCCGAACCGCATGACGATGTCGCGCACTTCGAGCAATGGCCCGCCGCCGTTCGCGCCGGGCCTGTGTGCAACTCCGTTCCGATGTGAGCCGGCCGCCGCCATCCCCCCCTCGTGATTGCTCCAGTCCAACGCGGCTCACACTACACGGCCCGCGCCCGAGCGAAACCCCAAATCCATCGCCGTGGCCGCGATCCGGGCGGCGTTTCGGCGGAAATTGGGACCGAGGCACTGTTGAGACACTGTCCCCGAATCGGACGCTGGACGACGGTGGGGGCAGGGGATATTCCTGGCCAAGTGTGGATCGTGAGGTGCGATGGGCGACACCGCTTACCCGCCCGCCGCGGGCGGCGCCGGTCGGGACGGCTCGGGTGCCGCGCCGTGTCAGGTTTGCGGCGGCGGGGCGGTGCCGTACGCGGATCGGGACGGCCATGCGCTGGTGCGCTGCCGCGACTGCGGCCTCATCTATCTCGACCCGATGCCGAGTCCGGCCAAGGCGGCGTCGTTCTATGTCGATGCCTATGACGGCGCGACCTCGGGCTATTTCGCCAAGCCCGGAGCCAAGCTTCGCCGCGCCCGCGGCCAGATGCGCCGGCTCGCGCGGCTGGTACCGGCGGGGCGGTTTCTCGATGTCGGCTGCAACGGCGGCTTCGCGGTCGAGGCGGCGCGCCTGCAAGGCTTCGAGGCCCATGGCCTGGAGCTGGACCCGGTCTCGATCGCCTATGCGCGCGACCGGTTTCCCCGCAACGTCTATTTCCACGGCCCGGTCGAATCCTACCGGCCGGGCTTCGCGTTCGACGCGGTCCATTGCTCGGAGGTCATCGAGCATGTCGCCGACGTCAACGGGTTCGTCGCCGCGATCGCCGGCCTGATGCGCCCCGGCGCCGTCTTGCATCTGACCACCCCCGACATCGGCCATTGGCGCCGGCCACGGGACCTCGCCCGCTGGGACGCCTTCTGCCCGCCGGCCCATTGCCTCTATTTCAGCCCCGCCAACCTGGCCCGGCTGCTCGCCCGCCATGGCTTGGTTGTCATCAAACGCCGATTCGCCTGGAAACCGGGCATCAAGCTGTTCGCCCGCAAGCAGGACTGAACGCGGCACCGAGCCGGGGCCGAAAGGCAATCCCGCCGCCAGCAATCCGGTCGATATCGTCGCCCACTTGCAACGCCACGAAGGAGTCCGGTTTCAGGTCACGCCGGTGCGGTGACCGTTCGGCCGGCGTCCGCGGGACCATCGCATTTGGAGGTTCGAGCCGCTTGCTGATACCGAAATGGGCGTTGTGAACCCGGCAGAACGGCGTATTCAGCCTTTAAGCGGTATCATAATACCGCAAAACTAGCCCTTCTGATGTCAGTTCGTGGGCGGAGAGCGCTCAGGAAATCCACATGCGATTCCCGTGGAGGTCCTTGAGGTCGGCATCGGTCCACTCCGGCAAATTCTCGATCGTGACGTGCTCGGCCTCGAAAACATCGGCGTGCTGGCCCAGGCCCAACCGGCCAGCCACGCGCGGATGTCGGTCATGGCTCGTCCCCCTTTGAGCGGTCAACGCCCGCGGCTTAGCGCAACCAACCATAATTTGTACCTTTGGCGATCTCCGGTCACAAGGTTGTGAACGCTGGGCGTCGAACAATCCGACCCCGTGACCGTTTCGCATTGGAGGGCGCACTTAGATCCGTGCGGCACGCGCCTATCCTGGCGGGTGGCTTGGGTGCTGCTGGGTGGGCCACCGGCATGGTGGCAAGATGTCGCTGGCAATCACTGCATGAGTGCATATATGTTAGCATTCGATGATAGAGATTCGAGAATACCTGTCTGACGCGGATGTCAGTCCGTTTGCACGGTGGTTCGAGGCACTCAACACTCCGGCCGCATTGAAGGTGCGGACCGCGCTGGCCCGGATGGGTGCGGGAAACTTGACCAACGCCAAGAGCGTGGGGGCGGGCGTTCATGAATGTCGCATCGATTTCGGTCCTGGGTATCGGCTCTATTTTGGCAAGGACGGGACACGTCTCGTGATTCTCCTCGGCGGCGGTACAAAGAAGCGACAGGACCGTGATGTCGCCACAGCCAAAATTTATTGGCGGGCCTATAAATCGCGCAAACGGACGGAGGGCTGAGATGGCCTTGACCCGAGATTTCAAGGAGACGGTGATGGCCCGGGCGCGGCGCGACCCGGCCTTTCGAGAAGGCCTGCTAGCCGAGGCAATCGAATGCTTCCTGGCTGGCGATGTCGCGGCCGGAAAAATCCTGTTGCGCGACTTCGTGAACGCCACGCTTGGCTTTCAGGAGCTTGCGCGGGTGACCGGAAAGACCGACACGAGCTTGATGCGCATGCTGGGGCCGAAAGGCAATCCCGCCGCCAGCAATCTGTTCGAGATCGTCGCCCACTTGCAACGCCACGAAGGAGTCCGGTTTCAGGTCACGCCGGTGCGGTGACCGTTCGGCCGGTGTCCGCGCTCTTGCTGTCCCAATCGGCGGGGCGGGTGTTATAGTGCGGGCCGGATTCGAGCCGATCGTCGCGGTTCCGAAGGGGGATTAGGGATGCCGATATCAGTACTGTTGCCCGCCTTGTCGCCGACCATGACCGAGGGCAACCTTGCCAAGTGGCTGAAAAAGGAAGGGGATTCGGTCGCTTCGGGCGACATCATCGCCGAGGTCGAGACCGACAAGGCGACCATGGAGATCGAGGCGGTCGACGAGGGGACCCTGGGCCGGATTCTGATCGCCGAGGGCGTCGAGGGCATTCCCATAAACACCCCGATCGCGGTGATTCTGGAAGAGGGCGAGGACAGCGCCGCCCTGGACGGGTTCGCGACGCCGGCCGCCGCCGCGCCGGCCGCCGCCCCGGCCGATGATCCCCAAGCCGCGCCGACGGCACCCGCACCGGCCGCCGCGCCCGCGACACCGGAACCCGTGCCCGTGCCAAAAAGCAATGGCCAGGGTGGGCGCATTTTCGCCAGCCCGCTTGCCCGGCGGATGGCCTCTCAGGCCGGGCTCGAGCTTGCCGGGCTCTCGGGCACGGGGCCGCGCGGGCGCATCGTCAAGGCCGATATCGAAGCGGCGCTCGCCGGCGGGGCAGGGGCACCCGCCACGGCCGCCGCCGAGGCGCCGGCTCACATAGCCCAGCAGCAAGTGGTCCCCGGCGCCGATTCGACCGAGGTCCGCAACACCGGCATGCGCAAGATCATCGCCCGGCGCCTGCAGGAGTCCAAGCAATCGGTCCCCCATTTCTATCTCACCGTCGATTGCGAGATCGACGAATTGCTCAAGATCAGGGCCGATCTCAACGGCCGCTCGGATGCCTACAAGATTTCGGTCAACGACTTCGTGGTCAGGGCGACCGCGCTCGCGCTCCGCAAGGTGCCCGAGGCCAACGCCTCCTGGACCGAGGCCGCGACCATTCGCCACAATCGGGTCGATGTTTCGGTCGCGGTGGCGATCGAGGGCGGCCTGATCACGCCCATCGTGTTCAACGCCGATCACAAGGGCTTGGCGGAGATTTCGGCTGAGGTGAAGGAGCTTTCGGCGCGGGCGCGCGAGGGAGGGCTGAAGCCCGAGGAATACCAGGGCGGCACCTTTTCGGTCTCCAATCTGGGCATGTACGGGATCAAGGAATTCTCGGCGATCATCAATCCGCCCCAGTCCGGCATCTTGGCCATCGGCGCCGGCGAGCAGCGCCCGGTGGTCAGGGACCGCGCCCTGGCGGTGGCCACGGTCATGTCGTGTACGCTCTCCGGAGATCACCGGATCATCGACGGCGCGGTCGGCGCCGCCTGGCTGGCGGCGTTCAAGCGCTTGATCGAAGATCCGCTGACGATGTTGCTGTAGATGGCCGAGACCAGTTTCGACATCGTCGTCGTCGGCGGCGGCCCCGGCGGCTATGTGGCCGCGATCCGAAGCGCCCAGTTGGGCATGCGCACGGCGGTGGTCGAACGCGAGCATCTGGGCGGCATCTGCCTGAACTGGGGCTGCATCCCGACCAAGGCGCTGCTGAGGTCTTCCGAAATCAATCACCTGCTCCATAACCTGGATGCCTATGGGTTCAGCGCCAAGGACGTGTGCTTCGATGTCGCCAAGATGGTCGCCCGCTCGCGCAAGGTGGCCGGCCAGCTTTCCAAGGGCGTCCAGCATCTGCTCAAGAAGAACAAGGTGGACTTGTTCGACGGCGCCGGCCGGATCGACGGCCCCGGCAAGGTCGCGGTCGAGAAGGACGGCAAAGCGGTGGCGGCGCTCGCCGCCAAGCACATCATCCTGGCCACCGGCGCCCGCGCCCGGACCCTGCCCGGCCTGGAGCCCGACGGCGAGCGAATTTGGACCTACAAGGAAGCCATGGTCCCGGACGCCCTGCCGAAATCACTTCTGGTCGTGGGCTCGGGCGCGATCGGCATCGAATTCGCAAGCTTTTATAACGACTTAGGGGCCGAAGTTACGGTGGTCGAGGTACTCGACCGAGTCCTCCCCGTCGAGGATGCCGAGATTTCGGCCTTGGCCCACAAGGCGTTCGAAAAACAGGGCATGACCCTTCACGTCGGGTCCACGGTCAAGGCGCTGGACAAGACCAAGGCGGGCGTCACCGCGACGATCGCCAAGGGCGACGGCAAAACGGACAAGCTGAGCGTGGACCGGGTGGTGCTGGCGGTCGGGATCACGGGCAACGTCGAGAATATCGGCCTCGACGGCACCAAGGTGACGGTCGAGAACGGCCATGTCGTGGTCGATGAATGGATGCGAACCGGCGAACCGGGGGTCTACGCCATCGGCGACCTGGCCGGCCCGCCCTGGCTGGCCCACAAGGCCAGTCACGAGGGCGTGCTCTGTGTCGAGCGCATCGCCGGCGTCGGCGATGCCCATCCGCTCGACATTTCGGCCGTGCCGGGCTGTACCTATTGCCGGCCCCAGGTCGCCAGCATCGGGCTCACCGAGCAGGCGGCCAAGGACGCCGGCCATGAGGTGCGAGTCGGCCGGTTTCCGTTCCTGGGCAACGGCAAGGCGATTGCCCTGGGCGAGCCGGAGGGGCTGGTCAAGACCGTGTTCGATGCCAGGACCGGCGCTCTGCTGGGCGCCCATATGATCGGTGCCGAGGTCACCGAGCTGATCCAGGGTTTCGCGGTCGCCAAGACCCTGGAGACGACCGAGTTGGACCTCATGCGCACCATATTCCCCCACCCGACCCTGTCGGAGATGATGCACGAGTCGGTGCTTGACGCGTTCGGGCGGGTCATCCACATGTAGGTCATGGCCGCCACCAACACCGTCGTTTCGCGCAAACCGAACTGGATCCGGGTCAAGGCGCCGGGCGCGCCGGGCTACCATCGCACCCGATCCCTGTTGCGCACCCTGACTCTGAACACGGTGTGCGAAGAGGCGGCCTGCCCCAACATCGGCGAATGCTGGGCACGAGGCCACGCGACGGTCATGATCCTGGGCAGCGTCTGCACCCGCAAATGCGCATTCTGCAACGTCGCCACCGGCCGTCCCGACCGGCTCGACCCGGACGAGCCCGATCATCTGGCGGCCGCGGTCGGCGAGCTGGGCCTCAGCCATGTGGTGATCACCTCGGTCGACCGCGACGACCTGGCCGATGGCGGCGCCGATCAATTCGCGCGCTGCATCGGGCGCCTCCGTGCCGCCGCGCCCGAGACCACCATCGAAGTGCTGACACCCGATTTCCAGCGCAAGTCGGGCGCGGTCGAGACCGTCGCCGAGGCTGGCCCCGATGTCTACAACCACAATCTGGAGACGGTACCCCGGTTGTACCGGGGCGTGCGCCCGGCCGCCCGCTACGACCATTCCCTGTCGCTGCTGAGCCGCGCCAAGGAAATCCGTCCGGGCCTGTTCACCAAGTCCGGGCTGATGGTCGGCTTGGGCGAGGAGCCGGAGGAAATCTTCCGGGTTATGGACGACATGCGCGCCCATGACATCGATTTCCTCACCATCGGCCAATATCTCCAGCCAACTCCGGACCATCACCCGGTGGTGCGGTTCGTGCCGCCCGACGAGTTCGACGACTTCCGCGTCCGCGCCTACGACAGGGGTTTTCTGATGGTCTCGGCCTCGCCGCTCACCCGTTCCTCCTATCACGCGGACGCCGATTTCCGAAAGCTCCGGGCAGCCCGCGAGGCGGCGTCGGCTCGGGCCTAGCGCCATGCCGGTCCATACCGATCGGCGGATTCTTCCCTACACCGCGGCGCAGATGTTCGACCTGGTGGTCGGGGTCGAGCAGTATCCTGAATTCCTGCCCTGGTGTTTGGCGTCGCGCATCCGCAACCGACAACCTCATTGCTTCGACGCCGACATGGTGATCGGCTTCAAGATGGTCCGCGAACGGTTTGGCTCCCACGTCGATTTCGAGCGCCCGCACCGCATCGACGTGTCGCCGACCGCCGGGCCGTTTCGCCGTATGGCCAACAATTGGCGCTTTCAGGACCGGGACGAGGGTGGCTGCCTGATCGACTTTCACGTCGATTTCAAGTTCCGCTCGCGCCTGCTGGACAAGCTGATGGGCATCTTGTTCTACGAAGCCGTCCGGCGCATGGTCTCGGCGTTCGAGGCCCGCGCCCACGCCGTCTACGACTCGGCCTGAGTCGCCGCGACTTCCGTGAGCAGGTCGAGCGCGGCCGCGACCGCAGCCATACGGACGGCACTTCGATCGCCCGGAAATTGGCGGCGGATGTGGCGGGTAGCGGCGCCGGTCCGGGCGCCGGCGAGGTGGACGAGGCCCACCGGCTTGGCTTCGGTGGCGCCGCCGGGGCCGGCGATTCCGGTGACCGCGACCGCGATATCGACGGGCGCGTGGCGCAGGGCCCCTTCGGCCATGGCCCGGGCCACCGCCTCGCTGACCGCGCCGTCGCTCTCGATGAGGGCCGCCGAAACCCCGAGCAGGGCTTCCTTGGCTTCGTTCGAATAGGTCACGAAGCCGCGCTCGAGAACATCGGACGAACCTGCGATTTCGGTCAGGCATCCGGCAACCAGCCCGCCGGTACAGGATTCGGCCGTCGCGAGCGTCATGCGAGAGTCACGACACAAATCCAGTAATTTCTTAGATTTTTCCAATAACTCCTTTGGAAACATGTGTCATTTCCCCGCGATGCTGAGCACGCCCAGAAGCACGAACGCGGCATAGATGCCGGCGATCACATCGTCGATCATGACGCCTAGGCCGCCCTTGATTTCCTTATCGGCCCAGGACGCCGGCCAGGGCTTGCCGATGTCGGCGAGCCGGAACAGGGCGAACCCGGCGCAGTAGGCCCAAAAATCCGGCGGTACCACCGCCAGGGTGAGCCATTGCCCGACGACCTCATCGACCACCACCGGTCCCGGATCGGTGCCTCCGAGGCGAGCCAGATACAGGTTGGCCGCCCACCATCCGGCGACGAATAGGACCGCGCTGGCCGCGATCAGCCATAACGGCCCCCACAGCCAGGTGATGCCCCAGGCGAACGGCAACGCCGCCAGCGACCCCCAGGTCCCCGGCGCCACGGGCAGCAGCCCGCTCCCGAACCAGGTCGCCAACAGATGGGCCGGATGCCACCACGGGAACCGGGCGGTCACGGCGTCCCTACTCGCCGAACCGAACGGTCGCGGTGGCCTGGGCGACGATGCCCTCGCGGCGGCCGGCGAAGCCCAGGCCTTCGGTCGTGGTCGCCTTCACGTTCACCCGCTCGGGCGCGAGCGCCAGGATTTCGGCAAGGCGGTCGCGCATGGCGGCGCGATGCGGGCCGATCCTGGGCCGTTCGCAAATCAGGGTGACATCGACGTTGGTGATGGCGGCGCCGGCATCGCCGACAAGATCACGGGCACGGGCCAGAAACAGGCTTGAGTCGGCGTTGGCCCAACGAGCGTCGGTCGGGGGAAAATGCTGACCGATATCG
>CAJWQN010000129.1 GCA_913045505.1 uncultured Rhodospirillaceae bacterium
GGCGGCGGCCCGCCGATCGGCTTGTTCGAGTCCGGTGCGATCATGATGTACATCGCCGAAAAAGCCGGCCGTTCTTATCCCCAGGACCTGCGCGGGCGCTACGAGGTCAATCAGTGGCTGATGTGGCAGATGGCGAACCAGGGCCCGAAAACCGGCGAGCGCGGCCATTTCAAACGCCTGGGCGACGATTATGGCGATCAGAGCTACGCCCTCGCCCGCTTCACCGACGAGGTCAACCGGCTTTACGGCGTGCTCAACATCCGCCTCCATGACCGGCGCTACGTGGCCGGCGACGACTACACCATCGCCGACATGATCTGCTACCCCTGGACGGTCAATTGGAAAATCCAGGACCAGGACATCGACGAGTTCAAACATTTCAAGCGTTGGTTCGAGGAACTCTCCGAACGTGAGGCCGTGCAAAGGGGCATGGCGGTCGGCAGCGACATGGCCGAGGATCCGGCGACGCTTTCGGACGTGGAAAAAGCCCGGCGCCGCGCGCTTCTCTACAATCAGCGGGCGCGTCCGGCGCCGGCATAAGATGCCCGCCCGCGCCACCCTGCCGCCGATCCTGGATCACAAATCGCCGACCGCCGCCACGGTGTTCGAGCCCACGGCCCTGCTGCGCGAGGCGCGCCGGCAGAAGGGCCTGGATGCGGAGCCGGTGCCCAGGGTCTGCATACTGGATCCCGACGGCGACCTGGTCCGCCGGCTGCGCCAAACCGGCGCCGCCCAGCGGTTCGAGTCCTGGCCCTGCTATCACACCCGCCTGGATGTTTTTGCATTGGGCGAGCGGGATGTCGGCATTGTCGGCTGCGCGGTCGGCGCGCCCTTCGCCGTGCTGATCGCCGAGCAGCTCTTTGCCTCTGGCTGCGAACTCCTGATCAGCCTGACATCGGCCGGCCAGATCGTCGCCTCGGGCGCGCCGCCCTACTTCGTGGTGATCGACCGGGCGCTCCGCGACGAAGGCACCAGCTATCATTATGCGGCCCCGACCCAGTTCGCGGCCGCCGACCCGGAGCTGGTCGCGCGGGCGTCCGAGGCCTTGCGTCACGCGCATCTGCCGGTCGCGACCGGCCCGAGCTGGACCACCGACGCACCGTATCGCGAGACCCAGTCCGCGATCGAGGCGGCGCGGCAGCAGAACATTCTCGCCGTCGAGATGGAAGCGGCGGCCCTTTATGCCTTCGCCCGGGCGAAGGGCGCGAAGGTCCTGTGCCTTGCCCATGTCACCAACACCATGGGCCGAAGCGATCAGGACTTCGAGAAGGGCGTCGCGGACGGCACCGCGGATGCGCTTGCCGTCCTCGCCGCCGTGGTCCCGGCGCTTATCGGAACAGCTTGATCGCACTCAGAATGTTCGAATAGTCGTCGGTCCAGACGCCGGTACCGGGGTCGGGCGCCAGTGGCCGCCAGGCCGGGTTGCGGTCGAGATCGGCGAGGCCGCGGGAGGGCCGTGCGATCACCACCCAATGGGAATCGAACTTGTAGGTCTTCAGATAGTCGGGCTCGGCAACCTGATAGGCCTGCTGGCGGGCGTCGAGCCCGGCATCGGCGGCCAGGTTGGCCAAGACCGGAGCGAAATCCAGATGGCGGTTGGAGATGTGGACGAGCACCAGCCCATCGGCCGCCAGCTTGGTCATGTAAAGGTCGAGCGCCTGGCGGGTGATCAGGTGCAGGGGCACCGAATCCGAACTGAACACATCGACGATCAACAGGTCGAACCGGCCCTCGGCCACGGCCTCGAGCGACAGACGGCCGTCGCCCAGCACCACGGACGCGTCGGGCGCGCAGTCGGCCATGTAATGAAAGAAGCGCCGGTCGCGGGCGATCCTCGCGACCACCGGATCGATCTCGAAGAAGGTCCAGCTCTGTCCGGGCCGGCGGTAGCAGGCCATGGTTCCGGCGCCGAGCCCGAGAATCCCGACATCGCCGACATCCTCGCCAAGGACGGCGAAGATCTGACCCAGTGGGCCGTCGGCCTGATAATAGGTGAGGGGGTCGCGCCGGAACTCCGGCTCGGTGTGCTGGGCGCCGTGGATGGCGGTACCGTGCTGAAGCAAGGTGAAGGCGCCCGACTCGGTGACCTTGACTCGGTGAACGCCGAAAAAACTGCGCTCGCGCGCGATCACGTCGTCGGTGGCCGAGGTCAGCGCCGAGACCGTCAGCACGACCCCGACCCCGAGTCCGAAGCGGAGCGGGCGCAGGCGGAAGCCATAGGCGAGCATTCCCAGGGACACGAAATACAGCACCGCGCCGGCCACCTCCGGAATCCCGGGGCCGAGGACGGCCATGCGAAAGTCGAAGGCCAGCGGCGGCACCGCGAAGGCGGCCAGCAGCAGCGCCGGAAAGGCCAGGTCCTTGGCCAGTGCCGGGCCGCGTCCGCGCCCGAGCACCGGGCGCAGGGCGCAGGCCAGGACCAGGGCGAGCGGGAACTCGAGCACCGATTCGAAGACCACCGGCGCGACGAGGACATTGAAGGCGCTGCCCATCATGCCGCCCAGGGCAATCCACAGATAGAATTGGGTCAGGTCGCGACTCGCCGGGCGGCGCCGGATCAGCTCGCCGTGGCAGACCATCGCGGTCACGAAGAAGGCGGCCAGATGCAGGATGATGAACAGCGCCGGAATCCGCACGTCCCACCAAAACAGCAAGGTTACGGGCAGAACCACGAACGGCTGGGCCTTGACAAGCCAATGGTGGCGGAGCGCTGGCCGGCGCGCGAACGCGATCACGAACGTCAACAGGTAGAGCGCGAGCGGCAGCACCCAGAGCAGCGGCACGGCGGCCACGTCGGTGGTGATATGGGCGGTGACGCCGAGCAGCAGGCTGGACGGGGCGAAGGCCAGGATCAGCCAATGGAGGCGCAGGCGCCAGGTCACCGCCGCGCCCGCAGCCGAGGCCGCCGCGGGGTGAGGCGGCGAGTCTTGGCCCCCGCGCCCCCGGCGCCAGAGCATCAGCGCCAAAATCGCGATCAAGGCGGTCAGCAGGGCGTAGCCCAGGGTCCAGAGCCAGGCCTGCGCCTGCAACCGCAACAGGGGCTCGATCAGAACCGGGTAGCCGAGGAGAGCCATAATGCCGCCCAGATTGCTGGCCCCGTATAAGAAATAGGGATCGGCGGCGGCCGGATGGCCGGAGGCCGCGAACCATCGCTGCAGCAAGGGCGCGTTGGCGGAGAGGGCGAAGAACGGCAGCCCGACGGAGACCGCGAACAGCCCGATCAGCCAGGGCACCGGAGCGCCATCGGCGGGTGGCGTGGCGCCGGCGGCGACGGCGATGGGGAGCGTCGCGGCCGCGACTCCCATGATCGCCAAATGAAGCACGAGCTGGGCGCGCGGCCCGAGTGAGCGGGTCGCCAGATGGGCGTAGCCGTAGCCGGCCAGAAGCATGGTCTGGAAAAACAGCATCGCCGTGTTCCGCACCGCCGGCGCGCCACCCAGCAGCGGCAGCACCATCTTGGTGAACATCGGCTGGACCGCGAACAGCAGCACCGCGCTGATGAGCAGCGCGGCCGTGGACAAAACCAAAACAGGGCCGGCGCCGCCAGTCGCGGTCACAAGAAAACCGGCAGCGCCGGTCGCGGAACGAGAAGACCCCATGTCTGCGCCGATATCGGACCGGTCGGCACCGTGCGATCGGGCGGACCCCTCAATCGGCGACCATGATCGCACAAACCCCCGCCGGCGCAAGAGGGAGCCCAGGCAGGGTCAAGCAGCGCGAAACAGCGCCAAGCAGCGCCAAGCAACGCACGGTACCGATACCGGGGCGATAATAACGGGGACTAATAAGTCGCCTGCTAATAACGGGGACAGTATATTTAATTGAGGGACTAATAACGGGGACAGTACACTTAATTGAGAGCTGTAATAACGGGGACAGTATACTTAATTGAGAGCTGAGGACGCAGCGTCAGAGCAGTTCCGCGTTGCCCAAACATATAATTAAGTATACTGTCCCCGTATCTTAGTTCCCGTGTTTTAGGGGGTGTCTGGACGGCGCGCCGGTATGCTATAGCTGGCGACATCGCGCCTCGGAGACGGGGCGCGAGCCGACGTCCGGGGGTCAAGTCGATGGCGCAAAAGCGGTCCGGGATACTCGAGGTCTTCCGCCTGCTCAACGAAGACCCGGTGACCATGTATCGCGACATCGGTCAGCAGGACGGCTTCCGGCTCAGGCGCGCGCTCTTCAACAACTTCGCCACCGTCACCGATCCGGACCATGTCCGCCACGTCCTGGTCACCAACGCCGGGAACTATCGCAAGACGCCGATCGCCCGTGCCCTTCTGGAGCCGATCCTCGGCCGCGGCCTGCTGACCAGCGAGGGCAGCTTCTGGCGCCGCCAGCGCCGCATCGCCGCGCCCGCGTTTCATCACAAGCGCATCCGAACCTTCGCCGCCATGATGGTCGAGGAAACCCAAGCCATGCTCGCCGGCTGGCGGGAAGCGGCGGCGGCCGGGCGGACGATCGACATCCGGCCCGAGATGTCGCGGGTGACCATGCAGATCATCACCCGGTCGATGTTTTCCCACGGCTTGAGCGAAGCGGACGCGCGCGGCGTCAGCGACGCGATACGGTCGCTCAGCGGCAACCAACTCCGGTTTCGCGACCTGATCGGGCTGCCCGAATGGCTGCCTCGGTTTCCCAGGGCCGAGGTGCGCGAGGCGGTGCGTGCGATCCGCGGCACGGTCGACCGGATCATCGCCGAGCGCCGGGCCGACGGCGGCGACCACGGCGATCTGCTCGGCATGATGATGCTGGCCCGCGACGAGGAGACCGGCGAGACCATGACCGACCGCCAGCTCCGCGACGAGGTGGTGACCGTGTTCATCGCCGGGCATGAGACCACCGCGACCGCGCTGACCTGGACCTTCTACGCCCTCGACAAGCACCGGGCGGTGGAAGAGCGCCTCCACAAAGAGCTCGATGGGGTGCTGAGAGCGGGCGCGCCCGGCCTCGACGATCTGGATCGCATCCCCTACGCCCGGATGGTCATCGAGGAGACGATGCGGCTCTACCCGACCGTGCCCCAGATCGCGCGCCAGGCGATCGGCGAGGACCGGATCGACGGGGTCCGGGTGCCGCCCGGCGCGATCATCAACATGAACATCTGGCTGACCCACCGCAATCCCGACATCTGGGTCGCTCCGGAAGCCTTCGATCCCGGGCGCTTCGACCCGAGCCGGACATCGAACCGGCACAAGCTCGCCTACTTTCCGTTCGGCGGCGGCGCCCGGGCCTGCATCGGCAGTTCCTTCGCCATGATGGAAGCGCACTTGATCCTGGCCACGGTCGCCCAGGCCTGGCGCCTCCGCCTTCCCCAAGGTCACCAGGTCCACCCCATCGGCAACGTCGTCCTCCGCCCCAAGGGCGGCCTGCCGATGCACCTGGAGGCCCGCGCGCCGCGGAGCATTCACTGACCCCGGCTTCCATGACCCGGCTCCGGGAGATTTGCCCCCTTGGGGTGGTCTCAGGCCTGGGCCAGGCCCGCTTCCCACAGGGTGGCTTCGCGTTCACGGCGTTTGACCAGCCCCGATGTTTCGGACCACAGGCGCCGCATCGACAGGATTTGGGCCGGGACCTTGGCGATCCCGTCGTCGGCCAGAAGGTCTCGGATCGCCCGCATTTCGCGCCGCCGGTCGCTGCCGGGCCGGTCGGTGAGGCTGGGGCCGCGGTTGAAGACCAGGCTCACCAGTACGCTCCGGCACAGGGGCGGGAGTTGCGCGAAGGTCGTGTAGGGACGCCGCGTGCGATCGATCTGAAGCGGCAGGCTGCGGCCGATGAAGGCTTGCCAGGCCGTGGTCCAGGGGATGCGGATGTGGGACAGGGTTTGGGCCGCCGCCTCGCTTCCTTTTATGCCGAGATGGGGCTCGAGGGCGGCGAGCACGTCGTCGGTCAGCATGTCGGACCAGTCGTTCTCGAAGATATCGGTCGAGTACCGGAGATCGTAGCCGACGCCAATTGTGATCCCACTTCGGCCGCCGGGCCAGTGGGGCATGGCGGTGTGCCGTTCATAGTGGTCCCGGCCGCCAACCTCCTCCCGGGCGATAAAGGTCACGCCCTCGGTCGGAAGCTCGGCGGAGGGATCGGGCTGCGCCTCGAGCCAGGCGATCAAGGCCGCGTCGATTCCCTCGCCCGCCGCCAGGCCCGCCAACGCACGTGCCTCCGATATCGCCCGGCGCGTGTTGCGGCCGCTCAGACCGTCTGTCTCCAGGATGCCGCCAACCTTGTTCAGCAGTCCTTGAGCGTGCCTGAGTTCATCGCTGGCCATGTCTTGCTCCGTGCTGTCGCGAACAACGATCCCGCCGGAATCGAATTTTCTTCGAGATCTGGTCCGAATTCGGCGGAAGCGGCACTATCCGCCCCATGCCCGGGGCACCCGCACGCCCGGGTCCGCACGCCCCGCCGGCTCACTCGAACCCGTGGAAGCGGGCGAACACCTCCGGCGGCTCGCGCTCGGTGACGAGGGTGTTTTCGGGGGCGGCCGGGTCGGCGTGGCCGAGGGACATGCCGCAGATCACGATCTGATCGTCGGGGATGTCGAGCTGGGCGCGGATGACCTTGTGATACTTGGCGAAGGCGACCTGGGGGCAGGTATCGAGGCCGCGGGCGCGGGCCGCGATCATGATGTTCTCGAGGAACATGCCGCAGTCGAGCCAACTGCCGATCTCGAGCACCCGGTCGATCGAGAAGATCAGCCCGACCGGGGCGTCGAAGAACAGATAGTTGCGCGCCATCTGGGCCCGCATTTTGTCGGTCTCGCCACGGGCGATGCCGAGCACGCCGTAGAGGTCCCAGCCGACCTTGCGGCGGCGGCTCTTGTAGGGCTCGGGGAATTCGGCCGGATAATAGGCGAACTCCTGGTCGTGATCGTCGGCGTGGTCGGTGAAGGCGTCCCCGATCGCCGCCGATAAGGCCCGCTGGGCCGCGCCCGCGACCACATTCACCTTCCAGGGCTGCATGTTGGTGCCGCTCGGCGCCCGGCTGGCCACGGCCAGGATCTCCGCGACCTCGGCCCGCGACACGGGCGTGGCTAAGAACCGGCGCACCGACCGGCGGCTGGTGATCGCGGCATCGACCGCCGCGGCGGCCTCGGATCGGGCGGGGATGGGGGCGTGGTCGTTCATGGCGGGTCCGTTCTCTTGGCGGGGGTGCATGGCGCGCGTGGGGCGCGGGGGCGGCAGAATAGCGCCTTGGCGATCCGTGTCGATCCCTTGCCCGCGCCGGAGCGCCGCGGGTGGCGACGGGCAGGGGCGCGCATTTCCGGCTTGACCTCGCCGTCCCGGCCCCGGTCAATGCCCGGCGGCATTGGAATCGGAGCATGAGCGGGGCGCCATGAAGGCATACAGGGACGAGGATTTTCTGACCAGCCGGTCGGCGCGGCCGGTGCGTATTCTGGCCGAGTATCTGGAGCCGGAGCAGCGCTTCGAGGACGCCCGGGTGCGCGACACCATCGTCTTTCTGGGTTCGTCGCGGCTGGTGTCGCCGGCGGCGGCCGAACAGGCACTCGGCAGCGCCGAGCCGGGCGACGGCGATCCGGCGGCGGCGCGGCGCCAGCTTGAAATGGCGCGCTACTGGGAGGACGCCCGCGAACTCGCCCGCCGGCTCACCGCTTGGTCCAAGGGCCTTGCCGGCACCGACCGGCGGTTCGTGGTCTGCACCGGCGGCGGCCCCGGAATCATGGCCGCTGCCAACCAGGGCGCGTCCGAAGCCAAGGGCCTCAATATCGGCCTCAACATCTCGCTGCCGGCCGAACAGTTCACCAATCGCCACGTCACCCGCCAGCTCGATCTGGAGTTCCACTATTTCTTCATGCGCAAGTTCTGGTTCGTCTATCTGGCCAAGGCGATCGTGGTCTTCCCCGGCGGCTTCGGCACCCTGGACGAATTGTTCGAGGTGCTGACACTGATTCAGACCCGGAAAACCA
>CAJWQN010000130.1 GCA_913045505.1 uncultured Rhodospirillaceae bacterium
CGACAGCATTTCGAACACCGGGCTCGCCGCCAGCAGGCCAAGCTGATGGGCGATCTGGAAGTTGCGGCTGGGCTGAGGCAGAGCCTCGGAAATCTCGAGGGTTCGCGACGGCGCCAGGAAGCGGCGCACCGTTTCGAACCCGGGCGCCGGTGGCAGGATCGCGACCCGAACACCGAACGCGGTCTGAAGATAGTTCACCAGCCCCGCCGCCGGGTCGGCGGAATCGAGCCCGGCTTCGGCGCGGATACGCTCGGCCTCGTCCTCGATGTCGGGAAAGTGGTTGGCATTGGCCTGGATGAAGTCGCTGACCTGCTCGGCCGGCTGGGTGCTTTCGAAATCGAGCATGGCCTCGGCTTCGTCCGAGACCTGGGCGGCAAGGGTGCGCATGTCGCCCTGGGCGCTGTGATAGGCCCGGTAAAGGGCCAGAACCGCCCGTGCCGCGGTCGGGGTCGACGAGACCAGCTCGCGCAGGTCGTTGGTGGTCACGTCGTGATCGTCGAACAAGTTGTCGGCGAAGGCCTCCATCAAGTCGGCGACCAACTGGCCCTCGTCGTCCTTGGCCAGGTCGGCGAGTTCGAGGCCGAACATGTCGGTCAGTTTGAGCAGCAGCGCCACGGTCACGTTGCGCCGGTTGTGCTCGATCAGGTTCAGGTAGCTGGCCGAGATCGACAGCCGCCCGGCGAGCCGGGCCTGGGACATCCCGGCGTTGCGCCGCAATCGACGAATCTTGCCGCCCAACCGCGCCTTGTTGGTCACGTTCTTCTGATCACCGGCCATGGCGGCCACTCCCAAGATCCAGAAATTTACAAACATTACAACTCATGGCGATACGATTTTCAAATCCTTTCATGATTTACTCTTATTTTCAAATAACTTAGTGATTTTTTGACGGCACTGTGGTTTATTAACATTTGAGAATCGGGTTGCCAAATCGGATATTATCACTCGGGGCAGAGTTTGAAAATTCGTTACGTTTCGGCGTCTGGCAATCTGTCAAAACAAAACAACTGGAATAAGGCGACACCCTCCCATGAACGAACTGAGCCACGACATCACCGCTGAGCGCCGGGACAGCCGGAGCGAGGCGGGCGCCGGCACCGAGACTGCCCCGGATAACAGGCGCACCATCACCCTGCGGGAATTCGACGACGGACCGGCCGACGAACAGGCTCCGGCCGCCCGCGCCATGCCGTGGCCAACCGCGGCGCCGGGGCGCTGGGATCATGTCCGCCGCGACTACGGCGCCGACGACGTTCGGGCCCTGCGCGGGTCGCTGGCGATTCACCATACCCTGGCCGAGACCGGGGCCGCCAAGCTGTGGCGCCTGCTGCAAACCGAGGACTACGTGCCCACCCTGGGCGCCTTTACCGGCAATCAGGCGGTCCAGCACGCCAAGGCCGGGCTCAAGGCGCTCTATTTGTCGGGCTGGCAGGTCGCCGCCGACGCCAATTCGGCCGGCCAGATGTATCCGGATCAGAGTCTTTATCCGGTCGACAGCGTGCCGAAGGTCATCCGGCGCATCAATCAGGCGCTGCTGCGCGCCGATCAGATTCAGCATATGGAGCGGTGCGGCGGGGACTCGACCGATGAGATCGACTATCTGCTGCCGATCATCGCCGACGCCGAGGCCGGCTTCGGCGGCCCGCTCAACGCTTTCGAGCTGACCAAGGCGATGATCGAGGCCGGCGCCGCCGGCATTCATTTCGAGGATCAGCTCGCCTCGGAAAAGAAATGCGGTCATCTTGGCGGCAAGGTTCTGGTCCCGATCAGCCATTTCATCCGCACTCTGACCAGTGCCCGCCTGGCCGCCGACGTGATGGGCACACCGACCATTATCATGGCTCGCACCGATGCCGACGCCGCCCGGATCATCACCAGCGACATCGACGAACGCGACCGGCCGTTCCTGACCGGCACCCGGACGCCGGAAGGCTTTTGCCGGATCACCGGCGGCATCGGCCACGCCATCGTCCGCGGCCTGGCCGCGGCGCCCTACGCCGATCTGATCTGGTGCGAGACCTCGACCCCCGACCTGGACGCGGCGCGGCGCTTCGCGGACGCGATCCACGACCAGTATCCGGATCAGATGCTGGCCTACAACTGCTCGCCGTCGTTCAACTGGTCGAAGCATCTCGACCGGGACGCGATGAAGCACTTCCAGCGCGAGCTGGGCGCGATGGGCTACAAGTTCCAGTTCGTCACCCTGGCCGGGTTCCACAGCCTCAACCACGCCACCTTCCAGCTCGCCCGCGCCTATCGGGAAAACGGCATGGCCGGTTACGCCGAGCTCCAGGACGCCGAGTTCGCCGCCGAGGGCGATGGCTATACCGCGACCCGCCACCAGCGCGAGGTCGGAACCAGCTATTTCGATGCGGTCGCGCGCGCCGTCTCGGGCGGCAACTCGTCGACCACGGCGATGGAAGGCTCGACCGAGCACGCTCAATTCTGAGCCGGACGCCAAGCCCCGGATCGCATCGGATCACCCGCCGGCGCCAACGCCGGCGGGTGTTTCTTGCCTGCCGCTTCGGGCGCGGTGACGAAACCCGTTCTCGTCGGCTCCGGTTGGTGCATACCGGCGGCGGCGGATGATCGGAAACGGGAGGCGAGGTCATGCCGCCCGAATACAACCATCCGGCGCGGGTCGCCGAGCGCGTCGCGACCCTGGATCTGGTCTCCAACGGCCGGGTCGATTGGGGCACCGGCGAATCGGCCTCGCGCGCCGAACTCGAGGGCTTCGGCGTGGCGCCGGCCGACAAGAAGGCGATGTGGCACGAGGCGGTCGAGCAATGCGCCAACATGATGGCGATGACCCCCTATCCGGGGTTCGACGGCGAATATTTTTCGATGCCCTGCCGCAACGTGGTGCCGAAGCCGGTGCAACGGCCCCATCCGCCGATCTGGGTCGCCTGCACCCGGCGCGAAACCATCGAGTTCGCCGCCCGCAACGGCATCGGCGCCCTGACCTTCGCCTTCGCCGATCCGGACGAGGCGGTGAAATGGGTGAAGGACTATTACGACATCATCAAATCCGACCAATGCGTGCCGATCGGCCATACGGTCAACGCCAACATCGCCATGGTCACGGGCTTCTCCTGCCACGACCAGGCCGAGGAGGCCAAGCGCCGGGGCATGGATGGTTTCCGGTTTTTCGGCTATTCGCTGGGCCATTTCTACGTCTACGGCCACCACGTGCCCGGACATACCAATATCTGGGAGCGGTTCGAACAGGCTCGCGATACCCTGCCCGAGGCCGGCGCAGGCAGCGGCATCGGCACGCCGGGTGAGCTCAGCGACCATCTCGGCCGGTTCGACGAGGCCGGCGTCGATCAGGTCATATTCATCCGGCAGGGCGGCAACAACCGCCATGAGCATATCTGCGAATCCCTGGAGTTGTTCGCGGACAAGGTGATGCCCCCATTCAAGGACCGGGAGGCCCGGCGCCAGGGGGCAAAGGATGCGGATTCCGGTGATCCGCGACTGATGAACATCGGGCGCCGATAGGCTATAAGTGACCAGCAACGACGTCTCAGAAATGTCGGCCGATTTCCCTGTTATGGGCAGAGGAAGCTGGTTTTGGCGAAACCGCGAAGCGTCACCGTAGACGGCAACGAGGCGGTGGCCTCGGTCGCGCACCGCACCAACGAGGTGATCGCGATCTACCCGATCTCGCCGGCCTCGAACATGGGCGAGATGGCCGACTTGTGGTCGGCGCACGGACGCAAGAACGTCTGGGGCACGGTTCCGGAAGTGATCGAGATGCAGTCCGAGGCCGGTGCGATCGGCGCGGTTCACGGTGCGTTGCAGTCGGGTGCCTTGGCAACCACCTTCACCGCCTCCCAGGGTCTGCTGCTGATGATCCCGAATCTGTTCAAGATCGCCGGCGAGCTGACCTCGTTTTGCATGCATGTCTCGGCGCGCACGGTCGCGACCCACGCGCTGTCGATCTTCGGCGATCAGTCGGACGTGATGGCCTGCCGGCAGACCGGCTTCGCGATGCTGGCCTCCGGCTCCGTGCAGGAGGCCCATGACTTCGCCCTGATCGGCCAGGCCGCGACCTTGAGGGCGCGGGTGCCGTTCATCCATTTCTTCGACGGCTACCGCACCTCTCACGAGGTCGCCAAGATTCGGGCCCTGTCGGACGCCGACCTGCGGGCGATGATCGCCGACGATCTGGCCGCCGGCCACCGGGCGCGGGCACTCTCGCCCGACCACCCGGTGTTGCGCGGGACGTCCCAAAATCCGGACGCTTTTTTCCAGATGCAGGAGGCGCGAAATCCCTATTACGAGGTCTGCGCCGAGACCGTCCAGGAAGTGATGGACGGATTCGCCGCCCGCGTCGGCCGCCGCTATCGGCTGTTCGACTATCACGGCGATCCGGAGGCCGAGCGGGTGATCGTGATCATGGGCTCGGGCGCCGAGACCGTGCACGAAACGGTCGACTATCTGAACCGGCGGGGGGCCAAGCTGGGCGTGGTCAAGGTTCGCCTGTTCCGGCCGTTCGACCAGTTCCACCTCGTCGATGCGCTGCCCCCGAGCGTGCGCGCGATCGCGGTCATGGACCGGACCAAGGAGCACGGCGCGCTCGGCGAGCCGCTTTATATGGACGTGGTCACCGCGCTGTCGCGGGCCAAGGCCAGGGGCCAGCGTGCCGCGGCACAGGATCCGGTGGTCATCGGCGGGCGCTACGGGCTATCGTCGAAGGAATTCACCCCGGCGATGGTCAAGGCGGTGTTCGACGAACTGGGCAAGGCGCGGCCCAAGCCCAGCTTCACGGTCGGCATCATCGACGACGTGACTCATCTCTCGCTGGCCTATGACGAAGGCTTCCGGTGCGAGCCGACCGGAGTCAAGCGAGCGATATTCTTCGGCCTCGGCTCGGACGGCACGGTCGGGGCCAACAAGAATTCGATTCGGATCATCGCCGAGAACACGGAATATTACGGCCAAGCCTATTTCGTCTACGATTCCAAGAAGGCGGGCGCGATGACCATCTCGCACCTGCGGTTCAGCCCGGAGCCGATCCGGTCGGCCTATCTGATCGCCGAGGCCGAGTTCCTGGCCTGCCATCAGTTCAGCTTCCTGAACCGGATCGATATCCTGAAATACGCGGCGCCGGGAGCGACCCTGCTGCTCAACGCCCGCCACGGCGGCGCGGGGCTCTGGGACGCGCTGCCGCGCTCGGTCCAGCAGACGATCATCGACAAGAATCTGGATGTCTATGTCATCGACGCCAGCGCGGTCGCCGCCGAGGCCGGCATGGGCAAGCGCATCAACACCGTCATGCAGGCCTGCTATTTCGCGATCTCGGGCGTGTTGCCCCATGATCAGGCGATCGACCAGATCAAGGCGGCGATCAAGCGCACATACGGGCGCAAAGGCCGCAAACTGGTCCGCCAGAACTATGCCGCGGTCGATTCGGCCCTGGCCCATCTGGAGCAGGTGCCGGTCCCGAAGCGCGCGACCGCCGAGGATGATCTGCCGCCGATCGTGCCCGAGCACGCGCCTGATTTCGTCAAGCGGGTGACCGCCCGGCTGCTGGCCAACCAGGGCGATTTGCTGCCCGTCAGCGCCTTCCCCGCCGATGGGACCTGGCCCATGGGCACCACCAAATGGGAGAAGCGCGACCTGGCCCTGGAGACGCCGGTCTGGATTCCGGAACTGTGCATCCAGTGCAACAAATGCGCGCTGGTCTGCCCCCATGCCGCGATCCGGGTCAAGGCCTACGCGCCAAAGAGCCTGGAATCGGCGCCGGCGACGTTCCAATCGATGGACTACAAAGGCAAGGAGTTCGGGGGCAAGGAGTTCGGGGCCAAGGAGTTCGGGGCCAAGGAGTTCGGGCCCGCCAAATACACCGTCCAGGTGGCGCCCGAGGACTGCACCGGCTGCACCCTTTGCGCCAAGGTTTGTCCGGGCAGGGACAAGAACGATCCGACCCGCGTCTCGCTGGTGATGGAGCCCCACCGCGAGGTCACGGCGGAAACGCGGGAAAATTGGGACTTCTTTCTGGATTTGCCCGAGGCCGACCGCACCAAGCTGCGCCCGAACGTGAAGATGTCCCAATTCGCCGAGCCGTTGTTCGAATTCTCGGGCGCCTGCTCGGGCTGCGGCGAGACCCCCTATGTCAAGCTGATCACCCAGCTCTACGGCGATCGCTCGGTGATCGCCAACGCCACCGGCTGCTCGTCGATCTACGGCGGCAATCTGCCGACCACGCCCTACACCACCAACCGCGACGGACGCGGGCCGGCCTGGGCCAACTCGCTGTTCGAGGACAACGCCGAGTTCGGCCTCGGAATGCGGCTCGCCATCGACCGGCACGAGGACACCGCGCGTGAACTGCTGGCGGGGCTGGCATCGGAATTGGGCGCCGAGGTGGTTCAGGAGCTGCTCGACGGGGACATGAGCGACGAGGCCGGCATTTTCGCCCAGCGCGCGCGAGTCCAGGACCTGCGCGCCCGGCTCGCCGATATCGACGGCGCCCCGGCGCGCCGCCTCGCCGACATCGCCGACTATCTGGTGCGCAAGAACGTCTGGATCCTGGGCGGCGACGGCTGGGCCTACGACATCGGCTTCGGCGGCCTCGACCATGTGATTGCGTCGGGAGCGGATGTGAACATCCTGGTCATGGACACCGAGAGCTATTCCAACACCGGCGGCCAGCAGTCGAAGGCGACCGGGCTGGGTGCCGCCGCCAAGTTCGCCACCGCCGGCAAGGCCGCGCCCAAGAAGGACCTCGGCCTGATGATGATGGCTTACGGTCATGCCTATGTCGCTTCGGTCGCCTTCGGCACCCGTGACGGCCAATGCGTCAAGGCGTTTCAGGAGGCCGAGGCGTTTCCCGGCCCGTCCCTGATCATCGCCTTTTCGCCCTGCATAGAGCATGGCTACGACCTCGGTCACGGGCTCGAGCAACAGAGGCTCGCGGTCGACAGCGGCTACTGGCCGCTCTATCGCTACGACCCCAGGCGCCTGGACGCGGGCCTGCGACCGCTCCAGCTCGACACCAAGGCGCCGACCGTGCCGCTTGGCGACTATATTCAGCACGAGAACCGGTTCCGCATCGTCGAGCACGATGATCCCGAGCGGTTCCGGCATCTGCTCCGCGCCGCCGAGGCCGAACTCCGCCGGCGCCGGGCGGTGTACGAAAAGCTCGCCGAACTGGAACTGCCGCCGGCGCCGGCGGACGCGGCCGAGAGTTCCGCGACAAAAGAGTTGGCGGCGCAAGCGGCCGCCGAATAGAACATTCCCTGATGGCGTGATCCATGGCCCGGAAGCGCCGGGCCACAGGCATGCACGATCAATCCTGATTTGATGGCGGAGGTGTCATGAGCGTCAACCGGCAGGTCACTTTGGCGGCGCGGCCGCGAGGTGTTCCGAAGGAATCCGATTTCGAGGTCATCGAGGCGCCGGTGCCCGAGCCGCGCCATGGCGAGGTGCTGGTCCGCACCCTGTGGCTGTCGCTCGATCCCTATCAGCGCGGGCGCATGAACGACACCAAGTCCTACGCCTCGTCGGTCCGGATCGGCCAGCCGATGGTCGCGGGCGGCGTCGGCCGGGTCGAGAAAAGCCTGAGCGATGCCTTCGCCGAGGGCGATATCGTCGAGGGCTATTTGGGCTGGCAGGATTACGCCCGTGCCCCCGGGACGGCACTGCGCAAGGTCGATCCCGAATTGGCGCCGATCCAGACCGCCTCGGGCGTGCTCGGCATGCCCGGCCTCACGGCCTATTTCGGCCTGCTCGAGATCGGCCGGCCCAGGCCCGGCGACACCGTGGTGGTCTCGGCCGCGTCCGGCGCGGTCGGCGCGGTGGTCGGCCAGATCGCCAAGATCATGGGTTGCAGGGTGGTCGGCACCGCCGGCTCCGACGCCAAGGTCGCCTATATC
>CAJWQN010000131.1 GCA_913045505.1 uncultured Rhodospirillaceae bacterium
GCCCGGCGCTGGTCGGAGCGCAAGGCGCGCGCGCGCGCCGACGCCGCCATACCGGAAACCCCGGAACCTGACGAATCGGACGGCGAACCATCGGAGCCGTTGCCACCGGTCGAAAGCCTGACCGCGGACTCCGACTACACGCCGTTCCTGCGCCACGGCGTGCCGGACGAGCTGCGCCGCCTGGCGCTGCGCAAGCTGTGGCGGACCGACCCGGTCCTCGCCAATCTCGACGGTCTCAACGACTACGACGAGGATTTCACCGGCGGCACTTTGGGCGCGGTCGTGGCCACCGCCTACAAGGTGGGCAAGGGCATGATCCGGCGGGTCACCGACGGCGGGGACGAATCCGAACATGCCGACCGGCCCGACCAAGACCCCGAAACCGTGGCCGAAGTCGAGGACACCGATGCCGCCGTTTCGGACCGCGGCGAGCCCGGCTGACGCCGTCGTGCCCGCGTCGAAACCCTAACAATTATGCGGTTTTATGCGACTTTCGGCGGTTGACCGCATCGCCTGCTTTGGGGACAATCGTCGCCATCCCGCACCGAGCGCAAACTGTGGCCAGGGTGCCGTGGGGCGAACAGGAAAGGGCAGGCTGTTGAGTCCGGATGACAGGCCAACAGTGTCCGCCGAGCCGGCCGGAAACCAACCCGTCGCGGCGGTGCCGGCCGAGGAATTGGCCCGGGCCGGCATTTACCGGCTGCTCGCCAATCTTCTGGCCCACCCGGCCGATCAATGGATGCTGGGCATGATGGCGAGCTTGCGGACCGACGACGGTGCTGTCGGGGCCGCCTTGGGCGCCGTCGGGGCCAAGGCACGCGATGGCGACGCGGAAGCGATCGGGCGCGAGTATCACGACCTGTTCATCGGCCTCGTCGAAGGCGAGGTGGTGCCCTATGCGTCTTACTATTTGACCGGGTTCCTGCACGAAAAGCCGCTGGCGCGGCTGCGCCGGGACATGGCCGGCCTTGGTGTCGCGCGCGCCGGCGCGGTCGCCGAACCCGAGGATTCGATCGCCGGCCTGTGCGACATCATGGGCGGATTGATCACCGGCACCTTCGGCGAGGCGGCGCCGCTGACGGTTCAGAAGACTTTTTTCGACGATCACCTGGCGCCCTGGGCGCCGCGATTCTTCGCCGATCTCGAAGCCGCCGACTCGGCAGATTTTTACCGGCCGGTCGGCGCCTTGGGCCGGCAATTCATGGCTTTGGAAACGACCGCGTTCGGCCTTGCGCCATCAGCCGCCGCGGACCGGGCCATTGGGGAGACAATCAGACAATGACCCATACCACATCGCGGGCGCGCGAAACCGAGAGCTCCGGCCGGATTGGCCGACGGCGGTTTCTGAAAACGGCCAGCCTGGGCGTCGCGGCGTCGGCGGGCGCCGCCGCCATGGCCGCCGTATCGTCTGGCAAGGCGGAGGCGGCCGGGCCGGAGCAGGCCCAGGGCGGCTATCGCGAAACCGATCATATCCGGCGCATTTACGCGCTGGCGCGGTTCTGAGCGGCGTAAGGCCAAGGGGAGAGACGAGCATGTTGACCAAACGGCGAGCCGGAGCGGTGTCCCACGGTGGGCTGCGCCAAGTTCTCGACGGCGTTGGCGGCGCGACCATGGATCGGCGGGCCTTTCTCAAGCATGCCGGGATCACCGCGGGTGGTGCCACGGCGCTGGCCGGCGGCCTGTCGCTGACCAGGGTCGCGCCGGCGGCCGCGGCCGGAACCGACACCCTGGGCGGGGAACTCCGGAAAATCAAATCGATCTGCACCCACTGCTCGGTCGGCTGCACGGTGACCGCCGAGGTCCAGAACGGCGTCTGGATCGGTCAGGAGCCGGCGCTCGACAACCCGTTCAATCTGGGCGCCCATTGCGCCAAGGGCGCCAGCGTGCGTGATCATGCCCACGGCGAGAAACGCCTGAAATATCCGATGAAGAAGGAAGGCGGCGCCTGGAAACGGATCGGCTGGGACGAAGCGATCGAGGAAATCGGCGGCCGGCTGCTGGCGATCCGCGAGGCCGCCGGGCCGGATTCGGTCTATTGGCTGGGCTCGGCCAAGCATTCCAACGAACAGGCCTATCTGTTCCGGAAGTTCGCCGCCTTCTGGGGCACCAACAACGTCGATCATCAGGCCCGCATCTGCCATTCCACCACCGTCGCCGGAGTCGCCAATACCTGGGGCTACGGCGCCATGACCAACAGCTACAACGACATCCACAAATCCCGGGCGATGCTGTTTATCGGCGGCAATCCGGCCGAGGCGCATCCGGTGTCGTTGCTCCACATCCTCAAGGCCAAGGAGCGGAACAACGCGCCGCTGATCGTTTGCGACCCGCGGTTCACCCGCACCGCCGCCCATGCCGATGAATACGTTCGGCTGCGCCCGGGTACCGACGTGGCGCTGGTCTGGGGCATCCTGTGGCATATTTTCGAGAACGGCTGGGAAGACACGGAGTTCATTCGCCAGCGCGTTTACGGCATGGACGAGATCCGCACCGAGGTCGCCAAATGGACGCCCGAGGAGGTCGAACGGGTCTCCGGGGTGCCCGGCAAGCAGCTCAAACGGGTGGCGCGCCTGATGGCCGAAAACCGGCCCGGCACCGTGGTCTGGTGCATGGGCGGCACCCAGCACACCAACGGCAACAACAACACCCGCGCCTATTGCATCCTCCAGCTCGCGCTCGGCAACATGGGCGCCTCCGGCGGCGGCACCAATATCTTCCGTGGTCACGACAACGTTCAGGGCGCGACCGATCTGGGCGTGCTCAGCCACACCCTGCCCGGCTATTACGGCCTGTCGGAAGGCGCCTGGCGCCACTGGTCGCGGGTCTGGCGGGTCGATTACGACTACATGAACGCACGCTTCGCCGGCACCGAGTTGATGCAATCGAAGGGCATCCCGGTATCGCGCTGGATCGACGGCGTGCTCGAGGACCCGGACAAGATGGAACAGCCCAATCCGGTCCAGGCGATGATCTTCTGGGGCCACGCACCCAATTCCCAGACCCGCCTGCCGGAGATGAAGACGGCGATGGAGAAACTCGACACCCTGGTGGTGATCGACCCCTATCCATCGATGACCGCGGTGATGCAGGATCGCACCGACGGCTTGTATCTGCTGCCGGCGGCGACTCAGTTCGAGACCTATGGCTCGGTGACCGCGTCGAACCGTTCGCTCCAATGGCGCGACAAGGTGGTCGAGCCACTGTTCGAATCGAAGCCCGATCACGAGATCATCTACCGTTTCGCGGCCAAGTTCGGCTTCGCCGAGCAGATGTTCAAGGCAATCCAGGTCAACGACAACGAGCCCCTGGTCGAGGACGTCACGGCTGAGATCAATCGCGGCATGTGGACGATCGGTTACACGGGTCAATCGCCCGAGCGGCTGCGCAAACAGATGGCCAATCAGCACACCTTCGACCGGACCACGTTGTTGGCTGTGGGCGGGCCGTGCGACGGCGAATATTACGGCCTGCCCTGGCCGTGCTGGGGAACGCCCGAGATGGGCCATCCGGGAACGCCGAATCTCTATGACACCTCCAAACCGGTGGCCGAGGGCGGACTCTGCTTCCGCGCCCGGTTCGGGGTGGAGCGCAACGGCGTCAACCTGCTTGCCGAAGGCAGCTATCCGCGTGGTTCCGAGATCAAGGACGGCTATCCGGAATTCACCATGGCCATGCTCCAGAAACTGGGCTGGGACGGCGACCTGACCACGGACGAGCGCGCGGTCATCGACGGCATCGGCGGCGCCGATATCGGCAAGGTCAACTGGAAGACCGATCTGTCCGGCGGCATCCAGCGGGTCGCGATTGCTCATGGCTGTGCCCCGTTCGGCAACGCCAAGGCCCGCTGCGTGGTCTGGAACTTCCCGGACCCGGTGCCGATCCACCGCGAGCCGCTCTATACCCCCCGGCGCGACCTGGTGGCCGATTATCCGACTTACGAAGACAAGATGTTCTACCGCTTGCCGACCCTCTACAGGTCGATCCAGAGCGAGGACTTCTCGAAGGACTTCCCGCTGATCCTGACCTCCGGCCGGCTGGTCGAATACGAGGGCGGCGGCGAGGAGACCCGATCCAACCCCTGGCTGGCCGAACTCCAGCAGGAGATGTTCGCCGAGATCAATCCGTTCGACGCCAACAACAACGGCGTCCGCGAGGGCGGCGATATCTGGGTCGAAAGCCCCGAGGGCGGCCGGGTCAAGGTCAAGGCGATGGTCACCCAGCGGGTCGGGCGCGGGGTCGTGTTCATGCCGTTCCATTTCGGCGGCCACTGGATGGGCGAGGATCAGCGTCACAAATACCCGCCCGGCACCGATCCCTACGTGCTCGGCGAGGCCTCGAACACCGCCCAGACCTACGGCTATGACAGCGTAACAGCGATGCAGGAAACCAAGGCCACCCTGTGTCGCGTGGTTCCGGCCTGACGGACCCGGGGACAAGGAGCCGAAACCATGGCGAGAATGCTGTTTCTGTGTGACGCCGAACGCTGCATCGAATGCAACGCCTGCATCACCGCCTGCAAGAACGAGAACGGCGTGCCTTGGGGGATCGACCGGCGCCGGGTCGTCACCATCAACGACGGCGAGCCCGGCGAGCGGACCATCTCGGTCGCCTGCATGCACTGCTCCGACGCGCCCTGCATCGCGGTCTGCCCGGTCGATTGCATTTACCAGACCGACCAGGGCGTGGTCCTGCATTCCAAGGACCTGTGTATCGGCTGTGGCTACTGCCTGTACGCCTGCCCGTTCGGAGTGCCCCAATTCCCGATGTCCGGCAATTACGGCAATCGCGGCAAGATGGACAAATGCACCTTCTGCGCCGGCGGCCCGGAAGAGGACGGCTCGACCGCCGAGCTCCAGAAATACGGCCGCAACCGCCTGGCCGAGGGCAAGCTCCCGCTGTGCTCGGAAATGTGCGCGACCAAGGCCCTGCTCGCCGGCGACGGCGACATCGTGTCGGACATCTATCAGGAGCGCGTAATCGCCCGCGGGTTCGGCTCCGGCGCCTGGGGCTGGGGCACGGCCTACGAGATCAAGGACCCGACTTGAGCGGATGCCCCGGCGGATCCGGCACCGCCCGGCGTGATCGCGCTTCGGATGACGCGGGAAGAGCCGCCATGACCCCGCCCCGCCGGTCACCGATGGTGCTGGGCCTGCGCCTGATCCTGGCGGTCGCCGTCATCCAGTTCATGGCTCCCGGCGCGGCGGCCCAGACCGAGGGCCGAGTCCCCGGTGACACGTTGGGCACGGCCAGCGATTCCGATCTGTGGCGGGCGATCCGAGGGGGCGAAAACGGCTTGGTGCGGACCCCGGACATGCGTCCCGAGCCGGTGCTTACGGCGCCGTTCAGGGATTGCGCCCTGACCGCGCGGTGTACCGAAAGCGTGGTCGGCTTCATCATGCCGATCCATGCCAATTTTCCGGCGATCCGCGAGCCGCAGGGCAACCGCGTCAGCCGGGGGGCTCTGATCCTGCTGGCCGTGGTGTTCGGTGGCGGATTGATCGGCGGCGCGGTGTTCGTCTATTTCCTCGGCGGCGAGGGAGCCGGCGAAACCCCCGCGAAAAGTTGAGGTTCGGGCATGGACAGGGATCTCTCCAGACGGAATTTCCTCAAGGGCGCGGCCGCCGCCGGGTGCGCTTCGGTCGCGGCGGTCGGCGGTGCCGAGGACGCCGAGGCGCGGGACAATCTGGCGTTGCCGCCGGGCGCGCTCGGCCTGTTGTTCGACTCGACCCTTTGCACCGGCTGCCGGGCCTGCGTGACCGCGTGCAAGACCGCCAACTTCCGGCCCCTGGACGGGCCCGCGGACAAGCCCTATCTGGACGAGACCAAGGCCCTGTCGCCGAAAGCGCTCAACGTCATCCAGATGTATGCGGACGGCACGGTCGAAGTGAAGGACCGCGAGACCGACGGCTTCGCCTTCATCAAGCATTCCTGCATGCATTGCGTGGACCCGTGCTGCGTTTCCGTCTGCCCGGTGACCGCGCTCGAGAAGGACCCGATGACCGGCATCGTCAGCTACGACAAGGACGCCTGCATCGGCTGCCGTTATTGCGTGGCCTCGTGCCCGTATCGCATCCCGCGGTTCGATTACGACAAGCCGTTTCCCGAGATTCACAAATGCGAGCTGTGCCGGCACCTGCTGCCGGAGGGCAAGTTCTCCGCCTGCGCCGACGCCTGCCCGACCGGCGCGACCCTGTTCGGCCCGGTCGTGAAGCTGCATGAGGAGATCACGCGTCGCAAGGCGCTGGAGCCAGGCGAGATGACCAGATTCCCCCGCCGCTCGACCGAGACCGGCGACAAATCCGGCGAAAAGCCGGCCGCAACCTATATCGACCACGTCTATGGCGAGGTCGAAGGCGGCGGCACCCAGATGTTGATGATGAGCGGCGTTCCGTTCGAGAAACTGGGATTGCCGACGCTGCCGGAACGGTCCTACGCCGCCGTTTCCGAGACCCTTCAGCATACCCTTTACAAAGGCCTGTTCGCGCCCGCCCTGGTATTGGGCGGGCTGTTGTTCGCGACCTACCGGACCAGCGACCACGATGACGACGAAGACGATGACGAAAACGGGAGCGAGGACGAGCAGGGCACCGGAGACGGTCGCCGATGAGCCAATACACCGCCGCCGGCGGCAAGCTGATCACGCCGCTGCGCCTGGTGCTGGCGGCACTGGCGCTCAACGCCGGCGTCCTCCTCGCGATCCGGTTCATTTACGGCCTGGCCTCGATCACCAACCTCAACGACGGCTATACCTGGGGCGTCTGGGTGGTGGTCGATATCGTCATCGGCACCGCTTTCGCCTGCGGCGGCTTCGCGATGGCCGTGCTGGTCTACATTTTCAACCGCGGCCGCTACCATCCGCTGGTCCGCCCCGCGTTGCTGGCCAGCCTGTTCGGCTACACCCTGGGCGGTATCGCGGTGCTGTTCGATCTCGGCCGGTACTGGAATTTCTGGCACATCATGTGGCCGGGCTACGGCCATCCCGACTCGGTGATGTTCGAGGTCGCGGTGTGCATTTCCGTCTACATCCTGGTGATGTGGATCGAGTTCGCGCCGACCTTCCTGGAGCGGTTCGGCCGGCCCAATCTGCGCCGACGGCTCAACAAGGTGCTGTTCGTGTTCATCGCCCTCGGCGTGCTGTTGCCGAGCATGCATCAATCCTCGCTGGGCACCATGCTGGTGGTGTTCGGCAATCAGATCCACGATCTGTGGCAGACCCAGATGCTGCCGCTGCTGTTCCTGATCTCGGCCATCTGCATGGGCTTCTCGATCGTCGTGTTCGAGGCGACGATTGTCGCCGCCGGTTTCAAGCGCCCGCGCGAGACCCATATCCTCGGGAAACTGGCGGTGGTCATGGTCTGGACCCTGGCCCTGTTTCTCGCCGTGCGATTTGTCGATCTCATGGCGCGGGGCAAGTTGGGGCTGGCCTTCACCGGCGATTTCCTGAGCTTGATGTTCCTGGCGGAGACCGCGTTGTTCCTGGTGCCGATCGTCATTCTCGCGTCGCCGGCCCGGCGCCGGAGCGCGCGGCTGCTGTTCATGTCCGGGGTCGCCATGCTGCTGGGCGGATCACTTTACCGGATCGATGCGTTCCTGATCGCGTTCCATCCCGGCGAGAATTTCAGCTACTTTCCGTCGCTGCCGGAGATGCTGGTGACCGTGGGCATTTTCGCCTTCGAGATTCTGGCCTATATGGTGTTCGCGACCTACCTGCCGGTCTTCCACAAGGCCGCGCCGGCGCCGCATACGAGCTAGACATACCTTCAAACAGGCAGGATTTCATGACCCGTTTCATCAATCCATCGACCGTCGCGCCGCCGCTGGGCACCTACAC
>CAJWQN010000132.1 GCA_913045505.1 uncultured Rhodospirillaceae bacterium
TCGCCACGCAGGCTTTCCTCGCATAAGCTCGGGCGCGCCGTCGCGCTTGCCAACCGGCAATGAGTTTCACTCAATGCCGGTTGGTATGAGCCCGCACGACCCACATTTGTGGCCATGGGAAAATGTCAGGTCGCTGGCGCTTGGCATGGCCGGGGATGATCAAGAGCCTTGGTCTGGGCGCGCCGCGGGACGCCATGGGCCGCCCGTCGGTGATGCCGGGCGAACCGCCACCGCGCCTCGGCCCGGCGCTGCGCCGTCTCGTGCCAATACGGGCTTGAATCAGAACCCAACCGACCGTTACGCTCCAACTCGCGCCCGATCGTCGTGTGATGACGGCCCAAACGGCGGCCAATCTCGCGGTGCGAAAGCTTCATCAGCTTCAGGTGATGAATGACAGTGCGCTCTTGAAGGGTAAGATGGCTATAGAACGTGGTGGGGAGCTCCTGGTTGTTTGGGTCGGTGGCTCGATCCAACACTACCAGAAACCCCACCCTGTCCGCCTACACGCCCCCCGTGGTGCACTTCCAACCTGAATCTACCGCCAATGGGTGAGCCAAGTAGGGCGCTCGTGATCAACGAAAGCTCAAAAACATCAGATTGTGTCGTCAAGATGCATTTCAATAAGTGCAATGACCCCATTTTCATCTCATTTCATTTTCCCACAATAACCCCGTTTCCGATTCCTCGTTCTTGGTCACTGTTCTTGCCGGGATGGTTGGGACGGTGACGCCGGGCGAGGGCGGCGATTCGGCGGCCGCGAGCGGTGACGGCGGCGATCTAGCGGGCGCGGGGGTGGGTGCCGCGGTAGACCGCGATCAGGCGCTCGCCGGCGACGCCGGTGTAGCGCTGGGTGGTCGACAGACTGGCATGGCCGAGCAGTTCCTGGATGGTGCGCAGGTCGCCGCCGCGACCGAGCAGATGGGTGGCGAAGCTGTGGCGGAGGGCATGGGGGGTGGCGGTGTCCGGCAGGCCCAGTTGCGCCCGCACCCGACGCATGAGCTTCTGAGCGATGGCGGGATCGAGTCGGCCGCCGCGCACTCCCACGAACAGCGGATCCGTGGGCCCCTGCGGGTACGGGCACGCGGCCTGATAGTCCGCGATCGCGCCATGGACGACCTCGAGCAGCGGCACCAGGCGCTGCTTGCCGCCCTTTCCGGTCACCAGAAGGACCTCGGGCCGCCCGGCCAGCGCGACCCCCGACAGCGCCAGCGCCTCGCCGATGCGCAGCCCCGCGCCATACAGCAGGGTCAGAAGCGCCACATCGCGTTTCGCGACCCACGGCACCACCTCGCATGTCGCCGCCGCCGCGAGCACGCCCAGCGTGTCGCCCTCGGGCAGCGGCCGCGGCAAACCTCGTGGCACCTTGGGCGCGCGCAGCGCCAACGCGGCCGGGTTGTGGACGAGCCGGCGGCGGTCGAGATGACGGAAGAATCCGCGCACCGCCGAGACCGCGCGCGCGGTTCCGCTTCGGGCGCGGCCGGCCCGGGCGCGAGCCGCCAGCCAGGCCCTGAAATCGGCGCGCCCGAGAGCACCGAGATCGACCAGACCAACCGGCCCGCCCCGATGTACGGCGATAAACTCCAGAAAAGCGGTCAGATCCCGCCGATAGGCGGCCAGAGTATGGGCGGAGACCCGCCGTTCATCGGCGAGCCAGGCCAGCCAGCCCTCGAATCCGGCGTCCAGGTCGGCCAGCCATGACCGCGCGGCCCTCTCACTCGGCTTCATGACCACAAGTCCCTGAGTTCAACCTGTGATCAATATACCATATATTGATTCACTGCAGATGCTCGCTGAGTCCCCGCGCCAAAGCCTCGGCGCTGGTGCCGTGGGCGAAATGGGTGACGAAGACGCCGTCGGGACCGATCAGATACAGGATCGAACTGTGATCCATGGTGTAATCGTCAGGCCCGCCACCGTCGCTGGCCGGGGCCTCGGCGTAATAGAGGCGATAGGCCTTGGCGATCGCGGCAATTTGCGCCGCGGAGCCGGTCAGGCCGACCAGGCGCGGATGAAAATGGCGAACATATTCTCCGAGCACGGCCGGGCTGTCCCGTTCCGGATCGACGGTGACGAACACCGGCCGGACCCGATCCGCCAACGCTCCCAACCGGTCGAGTGCCAGGCCGACGGTCTGAAGGGTGGTCGGGCAAACGTCCGGGCAGAAGGTGAAGCCGAAGTAGACCAGCATGTGGGCGCCCTTGAAATCGGCGTCGGTCACCGCCCGTCCGGTGTGGTCGGTCAGGGCGAACGGGCCGCCGATGGCCGCGGTGCCGTTGGCGTGGGTCGCGACCGGGCTCTTGGACGCGCCGGTCAGCAGTTCGCGCCCGACCAACACCGCGATCAGCGCGATCAGCACGGCGGCCGCGCCGACCACCCCCATTCGGACCTTGCTCATCGGCGTCGATGTTTCCTTCGAAGATTTCGGCGGCGACGCTGGTCTCTGTTCCCGACCCCGATTCGGCTTCGGTTCCGCCGCCCTGTCGCCGCTGGTTTATACTCCAACCGCCCCGCGATGGGATGTCCATGGTGTGGCGGGGCGAGGGGTCGATGAGCGGAGCGGGCGGGGTGGCCATGGGGCCCGATCATCTGATTCTGTTGTTGGCGGCGTTGGCGCTCGACGCCTATGTCGGCGACTGGTTCATGGGCCGTGGAGGCTCGTGGCATCCGGCGGCGATCGTCATCCGGCTGGCGGGGGGACTTGAGCGCCGGTTGAACCGGGCGGCGCGTGGCGAGGGCGCGTTGCGGGTGCGCGGCGCGCTCGCGACCGCGGCCATCCTCGGCGCCGCGGTCGCGGCCGGGATCGCCCTAGACTTTGCGTCCGACCACGCCCCCTTGTTGTGGGTTGCCGAGTTCGGCGTGATAGCGGTTGTGATCGAGTCGCGCGCACCCTATTCCCGCATCGCCGATCTGGCCGCGGCGATCGAGGATGGCGTCCCCGCCGATGCCGAGGCGACGCTGGCGCGGATCGCGCCACGGGATCCGGTTCATGCCGACGCTCACGAAATGGCCAGGATCGGGATCGAGGCGCTCGCGGTCGGCCTCGCGACCGGCGTTGTCGGGCCGGTTCTGGCCTACCTGGTGCTGGGTTCGCCGGGATTGCTCGGCTACTGCGCCGTGCGCGCGCTCGGGCAACATTTCGGCCGCGGCCGGCCCGAGACGGTCGCGTTCGGCGCCGCCGCGCGGGTGGTGGAGAGGATTGTCGCCGTGATTCCCGGGCCACTCGGCGCCCTCGCGATCGCGGTGGCGGCGCTGGCGCAGCCGCGGGCGTCCTCCTGGCGGGCTTTCGTGACCATCGCTCGGGACGCCCGGCGCCACCCGGACGCCGGCGCCGGCTGGCCGGTGGCGGCGATGGCCGGGGCGCTCGGCCTCGCGCTCGCCGGGCCCAGGCGTTATACGGCGCGCGTGGTCAAGGACCCATGGATCGGGCGCGGCCGAGCACGCGCCGAGCCCGAGGACATGCGTCGCGCACTCGGCTTGTTCGTTCGCGCCGTGGTCCTGCTCGGGGCCATGATCGTTCTTGGCGCCCTCGCGCGCGGCGGCGGCTAATCGGCGGCGTTGGCCGAAGTGCGCTGAAGCCCGACACCGGCTTCGAGGACCTCGCGCAGGACCTGAGCGTGGGGCGAATCGACCATATGGTCGATCAGAATATTGCGCGCGGTCACCGGGCGGCCGTAATAGGCATGGTTGTATTCGGAATCGGGGCCGATATAGCCGCCTTCGATAATCAGCCCGCCATAGAAGCCCTGACCGCGCGCGAAGGCGATGATGTCGGCATCCAAGTTGAGGGTCGTGCCGCCCTCCACCGCCTGGCCGATCAGCCCGATCGACATGCCGGCCTCGCCGCCGAGCTTGGCGGTCCCGGAGATAATCCGATCGAGCGCGCCGCGCTTCATGATCATCAGCATGATCTCGAGTTTCTCGACCCCGATCTGAAGGCCGAAGCTGGCCTCGCCCATCAGGCAGAAGGAGGGCGCGGTCCAATCGCCGCCATCAGGGTCCCGGGCGATCATCACGCACTGGCCGCCGGCGCCGCCGAAAAACAGGCCGACCTTCAGGAAATCGGGCGCCAGGACGACGGCCTCGGCGCGGCCGAAATACTTGTGGAAATTGGCCCAGTCCGAATCGCTGAGCAGGGACTTGGCGAGCGCCGCCGAATCCTCGATCAGCTTCTGGGGGTCGTTGGCGGCGGCCGGTGGCGCCGTTGAGCCGGCAAGCACCGCGATCATGGCAGCGGTGAATGTGGCAAGAAGGGATGTCTTCATCTGTCGGTGTCCCGCTTTGTCGCGCCGGCCGCCGGCTCTTATCCCGGCCCCGGCGCATCGCCGATCATTCGGCATTCGATACGGTCACGATCAAGCCCTATTCATACCATATATTGTGGGCTGACTACCAGCGTGGGACGACATTGGCGAATAAAACTTGCCACTCCCGGCCTCGGCCCGGACCCGGAACGTGATCGATCCGGGTCACCGAGAGGTTGTCGGTGACGAAGGCGAACGCGCCGTCGAAGTCGAGGCCCAGGGCATGGGCGAGCGCCGCGCGAATCGGCCCGCCATGGGCGACCGCGATGATGTCGCGCCCGGCATGGGCCCGGGTCAGGCGATCGATCGCCGCGGCCACGCGCACGGACAGTTCCGCGAAGCTTTCGCCGCCCGGGGGCGCATGATCGGGGGTGGTGAACCAGAACCGGTGCAACCTGGGGGCCGCCAGACGGTCGATCTGGTCATAGGGCGTGCCCTGCCAGTCGCCGAAATTCTGCTCGCCGAAATCGGGCTCGACCAGCTTGGTCGGCAGGGCCAAGCCGCCGGCGGCGATCGCCGCGGCGGTCTGGTGGGTGCGTTGGAGATGGCTGCACACCAACACCGCGTCGCTCGGCAAGAACGCCGCCAGCCCGGCGAAGGCTTCGCCGTCGTCGATGTCGGCCGGCGGATCCGAGGCCCCGTAAAGGCGGCCCCGATTGCTGGTCACCGGTGCATGGCGGACCCACCACCAGCGGGTCGAAGGATTTTGCGCGCCGCCGGTCATTCGCCGATCTGGAGGATCTGGCCGTGAACCCGGGCATGGCGGACGATCGCCAGGAATATGAACACCCCGGCGGCGACGTAGACGACATTGAGGGCGATGGCGTTGAACAGGAGATCGGCCCGAAAGGTGTTGTCGATGATGACCGCGCGCATGCCTTCGAACACATGGGCCGACGGCAGCGCGCCGGCGATCGCCCGCAGCCAGTCGGGCAGGATCGAGATCGGGTAATACACGCCGCTGACCGGCTGGACCAGAAAGATCGCCGCCCAGGCGAGGCTTTCGGCGCCCTGGCCGTAGCGCAGCACCAGGCCGCTGACCACCAGCCCCAGCGACCATCCCATCACGATCAGATTGACGAAGAACGCGACCAGCGGCAGCCCCATGTCGAACACCGACACTTCGAACAGCAGCACCGCCAGAATCGCGGCGCCGCCGACCCCGATCAGGGTCCGGATCAGGCTGACCAGCAGCATCGCCACCACCAGCTCGGATGGGCGCAGGGGGCTTACGAACAGATGGCCCAGATTGCGCGACCAGATTTCCTCCAGAAAGCTCAGGAACAGACTGATCTGGCCCCGGAACATCACGTCCCACAGCAGCACCGCCGAGATCAGCACGCCGGCGGCCTGGGCGAGCCAGTTGCTGTGGGTTTGGAAGAACATTGTGATGAAACCCCACAGACACATCTGCAGGGTCGGCCAGTAGATCAAATCCAGCAGCCGCGGCCAGGAGCCGCGCATCAGGTAGTAATGGCGGAGCACCATCGCCCCGATACGACGCAGCGACAGGGCGACCGCCCGAGTCATTGGGCGGCCTCCGCGGTAGGCCGGGTCCGATCGCGGGCGATGTCGAGGAACACCTCCTCGAGCGTGCGTCGGCCGTAACGGGCGATCAGCGCCGACGGCGCGCCCTGATCGACCATCCGGCCGGCCTTGAGCATCACCACCTGGGCGCAAAGTCGTTCCACCTCCAGCATGTTGTGGGAGGCGAGCAGGATGGTCGCGTCGCTGCGGCGCTGATAATCCTCCAGATAGCCCCGCATCACGTCGGCGGTGTCCGGGTCCATCGACGCGGTCGGCTCGTCGAGCAGCAGCAGTCGCGGCTGGTTGAGCAGCGCCTTGGCCAGCGCGACCCGGGTGCGCTGTCCGGCCGAGAGCTTGCTGGTGGGCCGGTCGAGGAACGAGTCCAGTTCGAAATCCCGCGCCATCCCCCGGATCCGCCCGGCCAGATCGTCGAGGCCGTAGAGATGGCCGTAGACCGTGAGATTTTCGCGCACGGTCAGGCGCTGGGGCAAGTCGACATAGGGCGAGGAGAAGTTCATGAACGGCAGGACCCGGTGGCTGTGGCGGCCCATGTCCTCGCCGAGCACCGTGATCGTGCCCGAGGTCGGCAACACCAGACCCAGCAGCATGCCGATAGTGGTGGTCTTGCCGGCGCCGTTGCCACCCAACAGGCCGACGGTCTGGCCGCCCGCAACGGTGAAGCTCACGTCATCGACGGCAACGACGTTGCCGAACCGTTTGGTCAGCGAGTCGACTCGGATCACGGGGGCGGCCATGGCCGCGCACCCTGACCGCGCCACAGGCCCAGGTCAATCCCGATGGCGGCCCGATGGCGGTCGCTCAGGCCCGGTTCAGGATTAGGTCCGCTGCCGAATTGATCTGACTCATCCGTTCGTGATCGCCATAGGGACTGTCCGGGTGGTGGATGGCGGCGAGCAGACGATATCGACCGCGCACGTCGGCGCGCGTCGGTGTCCGGCTTGGCGGGAAGCCGAGCACGAACATCGCGTCGGCCTCGGTGACGACACCGTTCGGGAGCGGATCGAAAGCGAGGACCGAAACCATGGCCCGCAGTCGGTCGATTTCTTCTTGCCCTTCGGCCAGGCGGGTGTTCCGTTCCTGGTCCCGATCGACCTGGGCCGCGGCCATCCGCGCCCGGGTGCCGTCGTCCAGGACGATGCGGAGGGTGCGCCGGTCGAGGTCGAGGGCGATGGCCAGGGCCTTGCGAATCATTGCCGGGTCGAGACCGCGCCGCATGCGCACCTGAAGCCGAGGCTTGCGACGCCACGGCCGCCCGGCGGCGGGACCCGATTTCAGTAAGACGGTCTCCCGATCGCTCGGTCCAGGCTCTCCGGGATCGGCGCGCGCGGCGATTTCGCCTTGCGGAACCAGCAGCATGATCGCACGGGCCACATCGGCCGCATTGACCCCGTTGGACTCGGCCAACCTATTGATTTGGTTTCTGAATTCTGTTGAACAGGGAACGGTGTAGGATTGCTTCACGGCCGAAATCGTGGGGCGGGATTGGGCTCGCGGCTCGGGATGACTGCATATGTAGTTAAAGAATCCGGATTTTCGGCCTCTGTCAACTACGAATGTTGGCCGAATGCCACCGGAACCCGCTCGCGGCCCGGGATCCGGATCGCGCCGGCCGCGCCGCAGGGCCGGCGGCGGGGTGATCAGCCGATTTCGTCAAGAATGTGGTCAATTTGTTTCCGGGCGCGAACAACCGTCGCGGCTATGGTTCCGGCCGCGTCGCACCAAGGATCGGTCCTCACCGGGGCGGCGAATCCGGGCGCGGTCGAGTCACGCCCGGCCCCCCTTGCGCCGCCAGCGCTTATAGGCGATCGGCAGCAAGGCCAATATCGCGAGGCCGACCAGCGCCCCGATCGTTTCGCCGGTCAAAATGTTGGCCAAGGAAAATTCCTCTCCGGCATCGAACCCGCCGCCGAGTCCGGCGCCGGCCAGGCAAAACACCGCCGTTCCCGGAATGATTC
>CAJWQN010000133.1 GCA_913045505.1 uncultured Rhodospirillaceae bacterium
ACCCGATCCATGTCGGCGCCGGCACCGCCGTGTTGCGCGGCAATCTGTGTCCGGACGGGGCGGTGATCAAGCAATCCGCCGCCAGCCCGGATCTGATGCAGCATCGCGGCCGGGCGGTGGTGTTCGAGGATGTCGAGGACCTCCACGACCGGCTCGATTCGCCCGACCTCGATATCGACGAGACCTGCGTGATGGTGCTCAAGCAGGCCGGCCCGCGCGGCTATCCGGGCATGCCCGAGGTCGGCAATCTGCCGCTGCCCAAGAAGCTGCTGAAACAAGGGATCAGCGACATGGTCCGCATCTCCGATGGGCGGATGAGCGGCACTTCGTTCGGAACCGTGGTGCTGCACGTGGCACCCGAATCCGCGGTCGGCGGCACCCTCGCCCTGGTCCGGAACGGCGATATGATCGAGTTGGATGTGGCCGCCCGGCGCCTGCATCTGGACGTGGACGATGAAGAGTTGAAGCGCCGCCGCGCCGAATGGTCGGCAAAGCCCGCCAATCCGGGCCGGGGCTACGCCCAAATGTATATCGACCACGTGCTTCAGGCCGATGAAGGGGTCGATCTGGATTTCCTGCGCGGCGCCAGCGGCAGCGCGGTGGCCCGGGACTCCCACTGAGCGGCGGAAAGAGAAGCCATGGATGCGATCCGAATTCTCTACCCGGATGTTCTCTCGGCGGATGAGAACGCGCTCGAAAAGGCGATCGCCGGCGACGGGGTGGTCTTCGACATCTTCGCCGGGCGTCACCCGGAGGACGTGCCCGACGACGCCTGGCGCGGCTGCCACGCCATGGTCACCGGCATCGGCATGCCGATCGACGAGGCCGTCATCGGCCGGCTCGAATCGTGCAAGATCATCACCCGGTTGGGGGTCGGCTGGGATCTGATCGACGATGGCGCGGCGGCTGCGCGCGGCATCCCGGTCTGCAACGTGCCCGACTACGGCACCAACGAGGTCTCGGATCACGCCTTCGGCCTGCTGCTCAACTTCGCCCGCGGCGTCGGCCTCTACAACGAGGCTTTCCGCGATGATCCGGAAGGCGGCTGGAACTATCGCCTGGCGCCGGCGATGACTCGCCTGGTCGGCAAGACCCTGGGCATCCTGGGGCTCGGCCGCATGGGCACCGCCTCGGCGATCCGGGCCAAGGCCTTCGGCATGGCGGTCAAGTTCTACGATCCCTATGTACCCTACGGTCAGGAATTGGCCTTGGCCGTCGAGCGCATGGAGTCCCTCCACGACCTGCTGGGACAATCGGATTTCGTCACTATCCATGCCCCGCTCACCGACGAGACCCGGGAGATGATCGATTCGACGGCCGTGGCGGCCATGAAGAAGGGCCTGATCCTGGTCAACACCGCGCGCGGCGGCATTTGCGATCTCGATGCGATCCATGACGGCCTCAAGGGCGGCCAGCTCGGCGCCTGCGGGCTGGACGTGCTGCCGACCGAGCCGGCCGACCCCAGCCATCCGCTGATCAAGGCCTGGCGGGCGCGCGAGGAGTGGCTGGAAGGGCGGTTCGTGATCACGCCCCACGCCGCCTTCTACAGCCCGGCGAGCCTGAAGGACCTGCGCGAGAAGGCCTGCATGACGTGCCTCGATTATCTCCGCGACGGCACCCTCAAGAACTGCGTCAACACCGATCTGCTGCGCGGTTGAGCGGCCGATGACCAGGGACGGCGCGCGGCCAGGCATCCTGGCGATCTGGAACGATTGCGCGCCCGAGGGCCGGGCCGACTACGAGCGCTGGTACATGGCCCAGCATCTGCCGGAGCGGGTGACGGTGCCCGGATTCCGGTTCGGCCGGCGCTACCAAGCGATCGAAGCAACCAGCCAATATTTCACCTATTACGAGACCGACTCAGCTGCGGTCCTGGCCTCGCCGCCCTATCTGGAAAGGCTGGAAAATCCGACCCCCTGGACCCGTCGGGTGATGCCCCATTTCCGCGACACCTCGCGCACCATATGTCGCTTGGCCGCGTCTGTCGGGTCGATGCAGGGAAGCCATGTCCTCGCGATTCACGCGTCGGCGCCAGCGGCGCCCGGCGCGGAGTTCGAGGACTCCGTCGCCGGCACGATCCTGCCGAATCTCGAGGAGACCGCGGATGTCTGCCGCGGACAATTCTGGATCGCCGCGCCTGGAGAGGCCCCGGCGGCGGTCGCCGAGGCCGAAATGCGCGGCCAGCCGGACCGCCAGATCGCGTGGGCACTGGTGGTCGAGACCAGCCGCCCGGAATCGGCGCGCGCCCTCGCCGCCGACGGCTCCCTGCCCGAAGCCCTGACCAAGGCCGGGGCCGGTCCGGAGATCAGTCGCGGCCTCTATCGGCTGTTGTGTGTCCTCGAACATGGGAGCCTGGTTTCATGACCTCCGCCTTGTTCCAGCCGATCGCCCTCAGGGGGCTCGACATCGCCAATCGGATCGTGGTGTCGTCGATGTGCCAGTACAACGCCGAGCACGGCTCGGCCAAAGACTGGCACCTGATGAATCTGGGCCAATACTGCATGGGCGCGGCCGGCCTGGTCATGACCGAGGCAACCCATGTCGCGCCCGAGGGCCGGATCACCCACAAATGCCTGGGCCTCTATTCCGACGACAACGAGCAGGCCCTGAAGCGGGTGATCGATTTTTGCAAGCGCCACGGGGTCTCGGCGATCGGCATCCAACTCGGCCACGCCGGCCGCAAGGGCTCGACACACCCCCCGGCCGAGGGCGCCAAGCCCCTCGCCGCGGACGAGTCGGCCTGGACCACCCTGGCACCCTCGGCCTTGGCTTTCGGACCAGATTGGCACCTGCCCCAGGCGCTCGACCGGCCCGGCCTCGCCGAGGTCAAGGCCCAGTTCGTCGCCGCCACCGAACGAGCCGCGCGAATCGGGATCGATCTGATGGAATTGCATGGCGGCCACGGCTATCTCTTGCATCAGTTCCTGTCGCCGCTCAGCAACCAGCGGAGCGATGACTACGGCGGCTCCAGTGAGAAGCGCATGCGCTTTCCGCTCGAGGTGTTCGAGGCCACCCGCGCGGTCTGGCCGGCCGACAAGCCGATGGGCATTCGCCTCTCGGCCACCGACTGGGTCGATGGCGGCTGGACGGTCGAGGAGACGGTGGCGATGGTTCGGGCGCTCGACGATCTGGGCTGCGATTTCGCCGACATCACCACCAGCGGCGTCGATCCGCGCCAGAAAATTCCCTTCGGGCCCGGCTACCAGGTCCCCTTCGCGGCCCGAATCAAGGCCGAGACCGGGATGGCGACCTGGGCGGTCGGGTTGATCACCGAGCCCAGCCAGGCCGAGGCCATCATCGCCAACGATCAGGCCGACATGGTCGCGCTCGCCCGGGGCATGATGTACGACCCGCGCTGGGCCTGGCACGCGGCCGAGGCGTTGGGCGCCGAGACTCCCTACGCCCCCAACTACGCCCGCTGCCACCCCGCGCTCCGTCCCCAAACGTTCCCGGACCGCGGCGCCGGCGGGTAAGAGCCGCGGTCTCCAAGCGCCCAGTATCCTCTGGTGCCCCGCCCGCCGGCGGCCGGTACCGGCCAGCTCAAGCGGCGGCGCTGGGCCGGGCGGACACCGCTTGGTGCCAGCGGCGGAGATTGCGGTGGGCCTCGGGGAAGGCGAGGTCGAGGCGGTGGGCGAAATCGAAGGCGACCAGGGCGGAGATGTCGGCGACCGTGTAGCGGGGGCCGGCGACAAACTCGTTAGTGCCGAGTTGGGGCTCGATCTTGTCATAGAAGGCCATCACCCGCGCCCGGCCGCGGGCCGCCAGCTCCGGTATCTGCTCGTAGTCCTCGGGCCCTGGGAGCGCCCGGCCCTTGAGCCCCTTGGCGGCATTGCGCAACGCCTCGGCGACCGCCAGAAACGCTTCGATCTCGATCCGGCGCTGCCACATTTCGACCACCGCCCGGTCGCGCGCGTCCGTGCCCATTAGCGGCGGCTCCGGATTCGTTTCCTCGAAATAGCGGCAGATCGCCATGGATTCGGTGATCGCGGTGCCGTCGTCGAGGATCAGGGCCGGCACCGTGCAGCTCGGATTGACGGCCCGGAACGCGTCGGTGAAATGGGCGCCGGTGCGCAAGTCCACTTGCTCGGTCGGCACGTCGACGCCTTTTTCGGCCAGAAAGATGCGCACCCGGCGCGGGCTCGGCGCGGTCCTGCAATCGTAGAATTTCATGTTCGTCTCGCTTTCATGAAGGGGGCCGTCACTCCCATGGCCGGGCGTCGCCATCGATCCGGTTGCGCGGCTCGGCACCGGTGGCGAGCCGGTCCTTGTTGTCGGCGATCGCCGTCCAGCGCCGATCGAGCAAGCCGTCGGTCCAGGCCGAGGGGAGCGGAGTCATGATCACGTTGTCGAGGAATTCGAAGGCATGGCACGATGGTGCCACCCGATCCTCATCGCCGCGCGGATAACGATACCAGACAGCGAGCACGGCGCCAGCCCGATACTGGGTCCGCGATGGTCCGGCCTTCAACAGCGAAACCTGGGAGCGCCGCTCCCCGATCGCGAATTTCGGCGTTAGAATGCCGGCTGACGAATCGGGCGCGTCTGGGGGAAGAGCAATGATATTCCGTCAACTGTTCGACAGTGTCTCCTGCACCTATACCTATCTGATCGCGAGCCGAAAAGGCGGCGAGGCATTGATCATCGATTCGGTGCTCGACAAGATCGATCGTTATATCCAGTTGCTCGGCGAACTCGACCTCAAGCTGGTCAAGGCGGTCGATACCCATGTCCATGCCGACCATATCACGGGCCTGGGGGCGCTCCGCGATCGCACCCGCTGCGTCACCGTGATGGGTGAGCAAAGCGGCGTCGATGTGGTGTCGATGCGGGTCGGCGACGGCGATCCGATCGAGATCGAGGGTCTCAGTCTGACCGCCCTTCATACCCCGGGCCATACGGACGATTCCTATTGCTTCGCATTGGCCGATCGGGTGTTCACCGGCGACACCCTGCTGATTCGCGGCACCGGCCGCACCGACTTCCAAAGCGGCGACGCCCACCGGCAATACGACTCGATTTTCCGCAAGCTGCTGGCCTTGCCGGACGACACCCTGGTCTACCCCGGCCACGACTACAAGGGCGATACGGTCAGCACCATTGCCGAAGAACGCGCGTTCAACCCGCGCCTGCAGGTGGAAACCGAGGCGCAATACGTCGAGATCATGGACAACCTGAACCTGCCCAACCCGAAGTTGATGGACGTGGCGGTGCCGGCCAACCTCAAGATCGGGCTCTCCCAGGCCGACGTGGCCCGCCACGGCTGGGCCGTGTTCGCCGACGAGGGGCTGGCCTTGATCGGCGCCGCGGACGTGGTGCTGGTCGATCTGCGCGACGACGGCGAGCGCGCCCGGCACGGCGTCATTCCGGGCTCCGTCCACGCGCCCTACGGCGATCTGGAGGCGAACATCAAGCCGCAGGGCATGCTCCATCAACTGGCCGCGGCGACCGGCAAGCGTCTGATCTTCTACTGCGCCTACGGCGAACGCTCGGCCATGGCGGTCCAGGCGGCGCAAGATCAGGGCCTCACCGACTCGTCTCATTTGGCCGGCGGTATGGATGCCTGGGACAAGATCGACGGCCCGATCGAGCATGTGGCATAGGGAGTGGCGAACGGGCTATGATGCTCGCCCGGCCCCGCAAGTACAGTTGTTCCCACCCAATGCCCTCTGCCCTACGTCCCAAGGACGCCGCCACTCTGGTCTTGATTCGCCGCGATCGGGACCCGCCCCAGGTTCTGCTCGGCCAACGCCATGGCAAGCACGCCTTCATGCCGAACCGATACGTGTTCCCGGGCGGCACGGTCGATCCCACCGACAGCCGGGTGCGCCCGGCCACGCCCTTGTCCCGCCACGTCGCCCAACGGCTCGAACGGGCCTGTAGCCCGGCGCGCGCCCGGGCATTGGCGGTGGCCGCGATCCGCGAAACCTACGAGGAAACCGGTTTGATGCTGGCCAAACCGAGTCCTGGCGGGCCGCCGCTCAATGGCCGGAAACCCTGGGCTGATTTCGCGGCGCGCGGGCTCGCCCCGGCCCTGGACGTGCTCGACTACGTGGCGCGGGCGGTGACGCCACCAGGCCGTCCGCGCCGATTCAACGCCCGGTTTTTCATGGCCGACGCGATCGCGGTGTCCGGCGAGATTCAGGGCAGCGGCGAATTGCTCGACATCCGCTGGTTCAGCTTCGCGGACGCCTTGGCGCTGCCGATCCCCCAGATCACCCAATTGGTGATCGAAGAGGTGGCCCGCTTGCTCGAGTCACCGCCGGCGCAGGACCCCGCGCGGACCGTGCCGCTCTATCGCCACCGCCACGGGCGCGATACCTATTCGCGCGAATAAATGCGCCGGATGGCGCGGCGCTTCGCGCGGCGGGGTGGCATTGCCATTCGGAAAATCAGGATCGTCCGGGGTGTTCGGGGATCGGCTATGCCAGCGCCTTGAACAACATGCTGTAGGCGATCAGAGCGGCGATCACGACCCCCATGCCGATCATCGACATTACGTAATTGCGCTGGCTCCCGCGCGCGGCTTCCAAAGCGATTTCGTATTGCTTGAGCTTGATCGACGCCGTCCGCGACTGCTCTTTCAGGTCGGCAAGCTGGCGCTCAATATCCTCGCTGGCGCACTCCGCCGTTTGAACGTCGCGTTCCCGGCGCGCGATTATTTGATCCGCCTCGCCAAGCCGAGTTTCCAGTTCCGCATTTTTTTTCGTCAGCACCTCGTTTTCTTGCTTAAGCGACGCATGCAGTTCCCGCAAATGTGTGATGGTGGCGCTACTCATGGTTCCAACGCCTCGACTCTGCTAACGGTCGATCTTGGCGATCCTCCGCCAATTTCGATCTGGTTGGCCCCCAACTTCGGAGTGTGGCCGCCGCCTGAAAATCCCCCCGATTTGAGACAATTGTGGCTGGGCGGGCCGGTGCGGTCAACGGCTTTCGCCGGGTCTCACCAGTCGCAAGGCCGGGCGCCCCGGCCGCACCCCATCGGCGGCGTCGAGCACGTCTCGGACCGCCTCCAAGAGCGCCGCGCCAACCGCGGGCTTCATGAGGAACCCGGCGATTCCCATAGCCTTGGCCTGGGCGGCATCGATCGTGTCGCTGTAGCCGGTGCAGAGCATGATCGACGTTTCCGGCCGAATCTCGAGCAGCTTGCGGGCCAGGGCATCGCCGGTCATATTGGCCATCGCCTGGTCGGTGATCACGAGATCGAAATTTCCCGCCTGCTCGCGGAAGATCGCCAAAGCCTCGGCACCTGATAGGGTCGTGACCACCGAATAGCCTTCGCGCGTCAACAGCGCCGCGCAGGATTCGGCCACCGCCTCCTCGTCGTCCACAAACAGAATCCGTTCGGACCCACCGAGCGTGCGGCCACTGTGCGCGGCGGCGGACGGTGCAACCACGCCGGCGATCTCGGGCAGAAACACCGAGACCTTGGTCCCCTTACCCACCCCGCTCTCGACCGTGATGCCGCCGCTGTGCTCGGCCACGATGCCCTGGACGACGGCCAGACCCAATCCGCTGCCGACGGTGACCTGCTTGGTGGTAAAATAGGGCTCGAACATTTGCGCTCGGGTCGCCGCGTCCATGCCCATACCGGTGTCGGTGACACCGAGCTTCAAGTAGCGCCCGCCCGCAAGGGTGCCGCCGACCACGGGCATGTTCCCGTCCAGTGCGACCCGTTCCAGGGTGACCGACAGGGTGCCGCCGAGCCCCATGGCCTCGGCGGCATTGGCGCACAGGTTGACGATCACCTGTTGCACCTGCGCCGGATCGGCCAGTACCGGCCCGAGGCCGCCCGTC
>CAJWQN010000134.1 GCA_913045505.1 uncultured Rhodospirillaceae bacterium
GGCGGTGAACATGCCGAGCCATGGTCGCGCGTGATCGCGGGCGCGGCCCACGGTCGACAACCGATCGATCAACGGGGTCAGCAGGTCGATGGGGACGAACATGTTGCCTTGCAGGGCCTCCCCTCCGGCCCCGGCGTCCTCGACCAGCAGCGAGCCGATGCCGCGCAGCCGGCCGTCGGCCCCGATCAGGGCGGATCCGCTCCAGTTCGGATGGGCCGGCGCGGTGAAGATGGCGTCGTCGAGCAGATATTCCCAATAGCCGGCGAATTCGCGCCGCGAGGCCACGGTGCCGGTCAGGGCCTGATCACGACCGCCCCGGGCGGCGATGACGACCGGTTCGCCCTCCCGAAGGTCATCCGAATTGCCGATCCCGATCGGCAGGATATCCAGCGGCCGCCGCGGCCGAACCAAGCCGAATCCGGTTTCGAAGTCGTAGCCGACCACCTCGGACTCGATCCAATCGCCCGCCGCCGTCGCCACCTGCACCGATTGGGATTCCAGGATCAAGTAGCCGATCGTGACCACCAGCCCGTCTTGATGGATGGCGACGGCGTTGCCTTCGCGCTCGGTGCCCAAATAGGGAGCGGTGTGAGCATCGGACGGGACCTGGGCCCTCAGTGCGGTGACCCCCGATGCCACCGCATCGAGGTCGAACGCCAGGTCCTCGGGATCCGGTGTCATTGACGGGTCGAGATCCGGGCGGAGTTGGCGCAGGATGGCGCTCGCGCGATGGCCGTTTATTTTTCCCTCAGCGTCTTCCATCGCGTCCATGAATCCTCAATTGGCCTCGATCGCTCGGGAACCGAGCAATCGGATAGTACTCCCAGACCCGCCCACCGGTCGATGGCCCGCCCATTTGTCTTCGGGCCGCGTCGAATTCCGGGATACGGCCGATCAGCCGTCTGTCGCGCCCGGATCAAACTTGAACTTGATCCGCACGTCCTCCCACAAATAGTGCCGGTCCGGCGCCAAACCATCAATCTGCGCGGTCCGCAACACCGCGCGGATGGCGCTTTCGGCGGTGATACGATAGATATGATCGGTTTGGGCACGCTCCCAATCGACCAGAGCCACGTTGATGACCCGCCCGTCGGGTCCGAGCCGAATATCGAGCTTCACTTCCGGCGCTTCCGACGGGGCAAGCCCCACCGGCAGACTCCAATTGGTCTGGATTTGGCGGCTGATACTCGTCGTCTCGGTCGAGGACAGGCCGCGTTCGGCCAACAAGAGGGGGCCGGATTGGGCGAGGAGCCGATCGATCGGGTCCACTGGCGCCGGCGCGGCTTCGGGTTCCGGGCTCGGCGCCGGGGTGTCGGCAAGATTCTCGATATTCTGCAAAATCGTTTCGAAGCGATCGGGCGCGATGCCGGGGAGCCCCGCCGCCGTCGGCTCGGCTGGGCTTCGGGCGTCCGGCGCTTCGGCCTGGGACACCGGCGCCGGCGGTTCCTGAGTCGCGAGATCGCCGACAACCGGCAGGTCCGGCGGCGCCGGCGCGGGGGCCTCGATCGGGGTTGCCCTCGGATCGAGCCCCGGTATGGGCGCCGGCGCGGGTTGTGGGCCGAGACCCGCCAGCCGAGGGGCGAATCGGCGGACCGGGGCCACCGGCACCAGCGGTTCTTGACTGGCGGTGTCTTCGCTCGGGAGCAGATTTTGGAGCGTCGGCGGATCAGCCGGGGCCAAGGTAGGCGGCGGCGGGGCCGACTGGCGCACCGGGGCGACCGGAGATTGGGGCATATTCGCGCCGGTAGCCGACCGGTCGATGGCGGCGATCGGTTGGAAATCGAGTTCCGCGAGCCGGGGCGATCGGGCTCGGTCGGGAACCTGCGGTCGGATCACCTGATGGCTGGGCACCAGGGCCTCCGGCGGTCGTGTCGGGTCCTGGGCGTCGAGCGGCGCCAGATCCGGCGCAGACGCGCGCGCGGGTGCCGCTTCCCTTTCGGGTTCGCGCATCGGCCTCAGGCCAGCGACCATCAATGGCTCGGCTTGTTCGGCCATTTCGGTCGGTGGCCGGGAGGCGAACTGTTCGGGCATGATCGAGGCCGCGGCCAATTCGCCCGGTGCCTTGGGACGCGAGGGTGCCTCCGGGGGATGCTGCGGCGCGATGGTCAACTTGGGCGGCGGCGGCGGCGCGTCGGGTACGCTCAGTCGGGTCGCGTCATTGTCGAAATCGATTGGGCGGCCGCCAGGCGGCGGGGGCTCGGGGATCTCGGCCGGTGCCACCGGCGCCACCTTGGCGATAAGGAGCGCCGGTGGTGCGGGGGCGGCATCCGAGAGCGGCGTGGCGGGCATCGGCGCGACCGGCACCAAGGAGGTTGGCGTCGGCGGCGGTGGGACCGGTATGGCTGGCGGCGCGGTTTGGGGCGCCGGTGGCGCTTCGGCCAGCGGCGCCAGCGGCGCGAACGTACCGGTGGTGATCGTTGGCGGGGCCACGGAGACCTCGACTCGGGGCGCCGAGACCGGCGTCGGCGGCGGCCGGGTTTGGTCCGGGGTCAACATTTCCAGATAGATCGGCTCGGGACGCCCGGTACGGTTCGCCGGCTCGCCGCCGAGCAGGGCAAATCCGATCAGCCCCGCATGGAGGCCGGCCGCGACCACCAGGGCGATCATGAACTGCAGCGATGTAATGCGGTTCAACACCCGCCCGGCCGCTCCCGCGCGGGCTTCGCCGACGTGCCCGCGCCTTGGGCGAGAGCGCGGAATCCTCGGGCATGGGGCGCCGGGCGCCATCGATGGTACGAATTCGAAATTGTCGGATCGCTCCGGGTTGTTTGCCTACACCTGACGTTCAGGCGCCCCGCCGCCAGAACATTATAGCAGAAAATCCCACGACCTTTCATGTCGTGGCTCCGAATAGGCAAGACAAGGGCACTGTGTCACCGGTTGATATCTGGTCTTCCGCCGATACCGGTCTTGCTCATCGGGCCGAAATTTATCAGTCTGAATTTCGAGGCGAGGCCCGGCGAAGGCCGCCGGTTGATGATCGGGGGAGATTCGAAATGCTCAAGGCGGCGTCGGTCGGGCTCGGGTGGTGGTCCGATGAATTGGCCGAATCGGTCCAGGGCAAGTCCCAGGCGATCCGGATCGTCACCTGCACGTCACGTTCGGCCGACAAGCGCCGGGCCTTCGCGGCCAAGTTCGGCACCGATCAGCATGAGGATTACGAGGCGGTCCTGGAGGATCCGGATATCGAAGCGGTGCTGCTGACCACCCCGAATTCGCTGCACGGCGCGCATGTGCGCCAGGCGGCGGCCGCCGGCAAGCATGTTTTTGTCGAAAAACCGTACACATTGGCCGCCGCCGACGCGCGCAGCGCTACCGCCGCCTGCCGCGATTCGGGCGTGGTGCTCGCGGTCGGCCACAACCGTCGGTTCGCGCCCGCGACCGAGTCTCTCAAGGCGATGATCGAGGCCGGCGAGTTCGGGACCCTGCTCCATATCGAGGCCGAGTTCGCCAAGGACACCGCGCTCGGTCTTCCGCCCGGCCATTGGCGGGCGAACCGCGCCGAAAGCCCGGCCGGCGCGATGACCGGCCTCGGCATTCACATGGTCGATGCGATATGCTTTTTATTTGGCCCGATCGCGCGGGTGACCGCGATCTCCAAGCAGCGTGCCGTGTGTGTGCCGATGGACGACACCACCTGCGCCCTTTTCGAGTTCGAGTCCGGCGCCACCGGATATCTGGGAACTCTGTTCGCCAGCCCGTTGACCAGCTTCCTCAATGTCTATGGGTCCAAGACCGCGGCCTATGCCGGCGATGATTTCACGACCTTGTCCGTGCGCACGGCGGACGCCGGACCAGCTCCGAAACCATTGGCCGCGATCGATACCGTGCGCGCCGAACTCGAGGAATTCGCCGCCACCTGTGCCGGGGGCGATGCGTTCCGCGTGCGACCCGAGGAAGCGACCCACAATGTCGCGGTGATGGAGGCGATCGTCGCTTCCGCGGCCGAGGGCAGCCGGTCGGTCACGGTCGCTTGACCAAGGCGCGGCGCCCAACCGGCCATCGGACGACGATCCGCCTTATACGACTTGGGCGATGGCGGGATCGGTCGAGGGGAGGACAAAATGGGCGTGGCCATCACTTGCGACATGGGCGAGCCGTTCGGGCTCTACAGGATGGGCGATGACGAAGGCATCATGCCCGACATCACCATCGCCAACCTGGCCTGCGGATTTCACGGGTCCGACCCGGTGGTGATGCGGACCACCGTGCGCCAGTCCAAGGCCCATGGGGTCAAGGTCGGCGCCCATCCATCGCCGCCCGATCTCCAGGGCTTCGGCCGCCGCGCGATGAGCATGGAGCGCGACGAGCTCTCGGCGACCCTGATCTACCAGGTCGGCGCCCTGAAGGCGTTCCTGAACGCGGAGGACATGGCGTTCGACCATATCAAGCCCCATGGCGCCCTATACGGCATGGCCAATACCCTTCACGAGGAAATCTACATCAGGCACGGCATTGGCTTCGTGGCCCGGTTCGATGTCGATCTGGATTACGACGGCAATGAGGGCCTGATCATCACCCGCGAGCATACCGCCTGGGATCCGGGCGAGGCCGCCGAACGCACCCCGCGCGCGGTAACCGAGGGCGTGGTCCGATCGGTGGACGACACCGACGTGCCGATGCGCGCCGACAGCCTGTGCGTTCACTTCGACACGCCGGGCGCGGTGGTGGTCGCCAAGGCGGTGTTCGATGCCGTCAAGCCGCATCTCGACTAGGACATGGCGGACCGCGCGAAGTCATGAACAAGGTGCTCGTCGCCAATCGCGGTGAGATTGCCTGCCGTGTGATCCGGAGTTGCCGGTCGCTGGGCCTGGCGACGGTCGCGGTTCATTCCGAGGCAGATGCCAAGGCGCTTCACGTGGCGATGGCCGACGAGGCCCAGCCGGTGGGTCCGGCCAAGGCCGCCGACAGCTATCTGAAAATCGGCAACATCCTCACCGCCGCCCAGGCCTCGGGCGCCAACGCCGTTCACCCCGGTTACGGGTTTCTGGCCGAGAATGCCGATTTCGCCCGCGCGGTGGGCAACGCCGGCCTGGTCTGGATCGGACCCCGGCCCGAGACCATCACCGACATGGGCGACAAGGAGCGCGCGCGGCTACTGGCCAAGGGCGCCGGGGTGCCGGTGTTGCCCGGCAGCCCGCGTTTCCTGCCCGGCGATCTGGGCGGGCTCGACGGGGCCGGGGCGGCGGTCGGGTTTCCGCTGCTGGTCAAGGCCTCGGCCGGCGGCGGCGGGATCGGCATGCGCCGGGTCGATGACGCCGGCGGGTTGCCCGAGGTGGTTGCCGCGACCCAGGCGATGGCCGAGAAAGCCTTCGGCGACGGCGCGGTCTATCTGGAAAAGCTGGTCGCTCCGGCCCGCCATGTCGAGATTCAGGTGTTCGGTTTCGGCGACGGCCGGGCGATCCACCTTCATGAGCGCGAATGCTCGATCCAGCGCCGGTTTCAGAAAATCATCGAGGAATCGCCGGCCCCCGGATTGGCGCCCGAGGTCGGCGCGGCCATGGCCGAGGCGGCGCTGTCCCTGGCCGCCCAGGAGCGCTATCGGGGCGCGGGCACGGTCGAGTTCGTGGTCGGCCCCGATCAGGATTTCCGCTTCTTGGAGATGAACACCCGCATCCAGGTCGAGCATCCGGTGACCGAAATGCGGACCGGCGTCGATCTGGTCGCCTTGCAGATTCGCCTGGCCCGGGGGGACGACCTGTCCGAGTTCGATCAGGCCCGGATCCAACCCGCCGGCCACGCCATCGAATGTCGCGTCTACGCGGAAAGGCCGGAAATGAACTTCCTGCCGTCGCCGGGGCGCCTCGCCGTGTTCGCGCTTCCTGTCGAGACGGAAGGGCTCCGGATCGACAGCGGGTTTCGGGAGGGAGATGAGATCACCTTCCATTACGATCCGATGATCGCCAAGGTGATCACCCACGGCAGCGATCGCGATGCCGCGATCGGGCGCATGGCGGTCGCGCTCGAGCAGTTCCGGATCGAGGGTCCCTCGACCAACATCGCTTTTCTGCGCAAGGTGATGGATCACGACGACTTTCGTGCCGGGCGGATCGACACCGGCTTTGTTGAGGCCAACAAGACCGGGCTGATATAAATTCGGGTCGGTTGGGGAGGGCAGCCCATGATTTACGACCAACCGAGATTCTTACCGGGCGGCGATCGCTTCGCGCTGGTAGAGTTCGGCGACGAGATGAATACGGCGGCGTTCTGGAAGCTGGGCCAGTCCAAGCCCGGAGACATCTACGACTCAGAGCTGGTATCGGTGGAGGCGGCGCAGGACTTGCGCCGCGACCTCGACGCCGGCGCCGCCAGCATCGAACGAGCGCCGCCAGCATCGAACAAGCGCCGCCAGCATCGAATAGGAGAGCAGGATCATGGCCCATACCGTTCACACCCAGATTCCGGGCAATGTCTGGAAGGTCCTGGTCAAGCCCGGCGACAAGGTCAAGGCCGGCGACGAACTGTTCATCCTGGAGGTGATGAAGACCGAGGTTCCGCACACCGCCGAGGAGGACGGCGAGGTGACCGCTGTGCACATCAACGAGGGCGACGAGGGGGTCGATGCCGGCACCGCCGCGGTCGACATTTCCTGATCGCGGGACGAACCCGGCCATGACCGAATCCCCGGAACCGCTCCGCCACGATTGGAGCGAGGCCGAAATCGCGGCCCTGTTCGCGGTGCCGTTCAACGATTTGCTGTACCGGGCGCAAACCATCCACCGCGCCCATTTCGATCCCAACCGGGTCCAGATCAGCACCCTGCTCGGCATCAAGACCGGCGGTTGCCCGGAGGATTGCGCCTATTGCCCCCAGAGCATCCACCACGCGACCGGGGTCGCGGCCGAAAAGCTGATGGAGGTGGCGGCGGTCCTCGCCGATGCCGAGCGCGCCAAGGAAGCCGGGGCGTCCCGGTTCTGCATGGGCGCGGCCTGGCGCAATCCCAACCAGCGCGACCTCGACCGGGTCTGCGAAATGGTGGCCGGCGTCAAGGCGCTGGGCGACATGGAAACTTGCGTCACCCTGGGCATGCTGAGCGCCGACCAGGCTCAGCGCCTGGGCGATGCCGGCCTCGACTACTACAACCACAATCTGGACACCTCGCCCGAATTCTATGGCAAGATCATCACCACCCGGGTCTACCGGGACCGGCTCGAGACCCTCGGCCATGTCCGCGAAGCGGGCATCAATCTTTGCTGCGGCGGCATTGTCGGCATGGGCGAAAGCCGGGACGATCGGGCCGCCATGCTGGCAACCCTCGCCAACTTGGCCGAGCATCCCGAAAGCGTGCCGATCAACATGCTGGTTCAGGTCGCCGGTACGCCGCTCGACGGCACCGCGGCACTCGACCCGTTCGAGTTCGTCCGCACCGTCGCCGTCGCCCGAATTCTGATGCCCGCCTCGGTGGTCCGGCTCTCGGCCGGGCGGATGGACATGGACGACGCGGTCCAGGCCCTGTGCTTGTTCGCCGGCGCCAATTCGATTTTTTGCGGCGAGCGGCTGCTCACTACTCCCAATCCCGAGGCCGACCACGACCGCCAACTGTTCCGCCGCCTCGGCCTGGAACCGATGAAACTGGCCCCGACCGGCTAGCCCGATTGGCCCGCGCAAGGAAGCCGTCCCCTCGATGGGAACGTTGGTCGGGGGTGAGATTGGGCGCATGTCCGCGCTTCCGGAGTGATCGCGCGCCCACAGTTCAAAGGGGACATTGTACCTTTTAGCTGCCGCCCCGGCAGATTCAGGTCGGAAGTGCACCACGGGGGGCATTCATGAGGACCTCATGGGGTGTCTGATAGC
>CAJWQN010000135.1 GCA_913045505.1 uncultured Rhodospirillaceae bacterium
GCCGACGTCGACCCCCTGGGCATTGAGGAAGGTGTTGGCCATGCCCCCGCCGATGGCCAGGATATCGACCTTTTCGATCAGATTGCCGAGCAGCGCGAGCTTGGTCGAGACCTTGGCGCCGCCGACGATCGCCATCACCGGGCGTTCGGGATCGCCGAGTGCCTTCTCCAGCGCATCGAGTTCCTCTTGCATCAAACGCCCGGCGGCATGGGGCAGCCGCGCCGGCAGGCCGACCACCGAGGCATGGGCTCGATGGGAGACCGAAAAGGCGTCGTTGACGTAAACATCGCCCAGCCGCGCCAGCTTGTCGGCGAAAGCGTCGTCGTTGGCTTCCTCGCCTGGATGAAAACGCAAGTTTTCGAGCAGGGCGTAGGCGCCCGGCCGCAGAGAGGCCACCGCCGCCTCGGCACCGGCGCCCACGCAGTCTCCGACCACCGCGATGTCGGCGCCGTCCAGGACCTGCGACAAAGGCATCGCCAAGAACCGGAGCGACATCTCTTCGTTCCGCCGGCCCTTCGGTCGGCCGAAATGAGACATCAGAATCGTCCGCGCGCCGCGTTCGGCCAATTCGGTCAGGGTCGGCACCAGCCTCTGGATGCGGGTGTCATCGGTGACCATGTGGTCGTCATCGACCGGGACGTTGAGATCGACCCTGAGCAGCACCCGCCGGCCGCCCACGTCGAGCTCGTCGAGGGTCCGAAATCTCCTGGTTTTCGCCAACCGGCTGTCCGGCCTCTCACAAGGCGCCGAGCAGGGCGGCGACGTCGCTCATCCGGTTGGAAAAGCCCCACTCGTTGTCATACCAGGAGAGGACCCGCACCAGGGTTTCATCGACCACCTGGGTCTGGCCCAGATCGAATGTCGAGCTGGCCGGGTCGTGATTGAAATCCATCGACACCAGCGCCTCGTCGGTGACCGCGAGGACACCGTTGAGCGGTCCCTCGGCGGCGGCGCGGATCGCGGCGTTGATTTCATCGGCGCTGGTCGCGCGGGCGGCGGTAAAGGTGAGATCGACCAGCGAGACGTTGGGAGTCGGCACTCGGATCGCGGTGCCGTCGAGCTTGCCCGCCAACTCCGGCAGCACTAGGCCCACAGCGCGCGCGGCGCCGGTCGAGGTCGGGATCATCGACATGGCCGCGGCCCGCGCCCGGTGCAGGTCCTTGTGCAGAGTGTCGAGCACCGGCTGATCGCCGGTGTAGGAATGGATCGTGGTCATGAATCCGCGCTCGATGCCCACCGCCTCGTGCACCACCTTGGCCACGGGCGCCAGACAGTTGGTGGTGCACGACGCGTTCGACACCACTTTGTGCTCGGCCGCGAGCCGGTCGTGATTGACGCCGTAGACGACGGTCAGGTCGGCATCGGCGGCCGGCGCCGAAATCAGCACCCGCTCCGCGCCGGCGTCCAGGTGCTTGGCCGCGGCCTCCCGATTGGCGAACAGGCCCGTGCATTCGAGCGCGACATCGACGCCGAGGTCCTTCCAGGGAAGATTGGCCGGATCGCGTTCCGCCGTCGTCTTGATCGGCCCGCTGCCGATATCGATGGTGTCGCCCTGGATCGCGATTTCGGAGGGAAACCGGCCGTGAACCGAATCGTAACGCAGCAGATGGGCATTGGTCTCGACCGGTCCGAGATCGTTGATCCCGACCACCGCGACATCGTTGCGCCCGGCCTCGACGGCGGCGCGCATCACCAGCCGCCCGATTCGTCCAAATCCGTTGATGCCCAAGCGAATAGACATGCGCCTTCTCCCAATCCCAGAGGTAAGCAATCAGAGTTTCCGACCGACCGCGGCGGCCACGTCCTCGGCGGTGAGGCCGAAATGGCGGTACAGATCCTCATGCGGTGCCGAGGCGCCGAACCCGGTCATGCCGAGGAACAGGCCGTCCGGCCCGAGCCACCGTTCCCAACCGAACGACGTGGCGGCTTCAATCCCGACCCGGAGTGAATCCGCGCCCAGAATCCGGTCGCGCCGATCCGCGTCGCATTCGGCGAGCAATTCCCAGCACGGCAACGACACGACCCGGGTCGGCACGCCCTGGGCTTCCAGCAATGCTCGCGCCGCGACCGCGATCGAGACCTCCGAGCCGGTGGCGATCAGCGAGACCCGGGCGGTGCCCTCGGCGGCCAGCAGTTCATAGCCGCCGGCCGCGCACAGGTTGGCGTCGGACGGGGCCAGGCGCACCGCCGGCACGCTCTGACGGGTGAGCGCGATCAGCGATGGGCCATTCTTCCGCTCCAGCGCCAGCGCCCAGCATTCGGCGGTCTCGACGGTGTCGGCCGGGCGGAACACGGCGAGGTTCGGGATCGCCCTCGAGGCCGCTAGGTGCTCGACCGGTTGATGGGTCGGGCCGTCCTCGCCGAGGCCGATCGAATCATGGGTCATCACGTAGATCACCCGAAGTCCCATCAGGGCCGCCAGCCGAATCGCCGGGCGGGCATAATCGGAGAACACCAGAAACGTTCCGGCATAGGGGATCAGTCCGCCGTGCAGCGCGATGCCGTTCATGGCCGCCGCCATCGCATGTTCGCGCACGCCCCAGTATATATAGCGGCCTAGGAAATCGCCCGGGCCGATCGGTGCCATGTCCGCGGTCTGGGTGTTGTTCGAGCCGGTGAGATCCGCCGAGCCGCCGACGAGGTTGGGAATGGCCGCGGTGAGCACGCCGAGCACGCTCTGCGACGACTTGCGGGTCGCCACCGCCCTGGGTGACGCGACCTCACGTTGTTTGAGCGCCGCGATGCCGTCCCGCCACCCCTCTGGCAAATCGCCGGTGATCGCCGCTTCGAACGCGGCCCGTTCCGGCGCCTCGGCCAGGGTCCGCCGCCAGGCGGCGCGGGCGCCGGCGCTCCGTTGTCCGAACGCCCGCCACGCTTCCGCAATGGTATCCGGAATCTCGAACGGCGGAGAAGGCCATTTCAGACGTTGGCGCGTGGCCGCGATCTCATCGCCGCCGAGCGGCGCGCCGTGACTCGCGGCGGTGCCCTCCTTGCCCGGCGCGCCATGGCCGATCGTGGTTCGACAGGCGATCAGCGACGGCCGGTCGGCCGCGCGGGCGGCGGTGATGGCCGCCGCCACGGCCTCCGGATCATGGCCGTCGGTGGACTGGACGTGCCAACCGCAGGCCTCGAATCGGGCCGGCTGATCGTCGGACACGGTGAGCGCGGTCGGCCCGTCGATCGAAATCCGGTTGTCGTCGAACAACACGATCAGGCGCCCGAGCCGCAAATGCCCGGCGAGCGAGGCCGCCTCGTGGCTGATTCCCTCCATCAGATCGCCGTCGCTGGCGATCACATAGGTGTGGTGGTCGACCAAGGCGGCGCCGAATCGTGCCGCCAGCAGCCGTTCCGCCAGGGTCAAGCCGAGGGCGTTGGCGAGCCCTTGGCCCAGCGGCCCGGTGGTGGTTTCGACGCCAGCGGCCAGGCCGCGTTCGGGATGGCCGGGGGTGCGACTGCCGAGCTGGCGAAACCGGCGCAGCTGGTCGATGTCCATATCCGGATAGCCGGTCAGGTGAAGCAGCGCATAGAGCAGCATCGAGCCGTGACCGGCGGAGAGCACCAGCCGGTCCCGGTCCGGCCAGTCCGGATCCGCCGGATCGAACTTGAGGAACCGCGAGACCAGGACCGTGGCCGCGTCGGCCATGCCCATGGGCAGGCCGGGGTGGCCGGATTGAGCCAGCTCGATCGCGTCCATCGCCAACACGCGGACCGCGTTGGCCAGGTCGGCATGGGTCGCTTGGCGGGGCCGGGTTCGGCTTTCGGCTGTGTCAGTGGCCATCGCGGGGGCGGCAACGGGAGAGGAGGTTTCCATCGACATGTCCGTCGAAGAGGTGCCGGTGGTCGGGCGCCGGTGGTCGGGCGCCGCCGGCGGGCGCTCGAAAAATGACCGCCAACGCCGCCGCCGTCAACCGGCCAATCCGGGTAAGACATGCGATCCTGGGCGCGGTTGACGCTGGCGAGCGCCACGGCTTATCCTCGCCACCCGTCGCGCGGCGCAATTCTTCCGTTTCGAGGCCGCGCGGCTTTTGTGATCTCGAATGGCGGTCATGCCGGCGATGGGGCCTCTCGATAGCGCCAAGGACAGGCTTGAGCGCGCGCTGAACCGACTGGAAGCTGCGGCCGATGCCGCGCTGTCCGCTCCGGGAGGGGCGCGGGCGCGGGCCGATGCCGAGGACGATCTCGCCGCCCTGAAGGCCGACCGGGACCGGTTGAGCACGGCCTTGGCCGAGGTTCAGTCGAAATACGCCGATCTACGGGTTGTCTCGGAGGCGGTGGCGGCGCATCTGGATTCGACCATCGGCAAGGTCCGGACAATCCTGGAGGGCTGACATGGCTCAGGTCACCGTAACGATCAACGGCCGCCGCTATCCGGTTGCCTGCGAGGACGGCCAGGAGGATCACATCCAGCGCCTGGCTCAGTATCTGGATGGCCGGGTCCGGGATCTGATCGATCGCGTCGGTCAGATCGGTGACGCCCATTTGCTGTTGTTGACGGGACTGATGGTGGCCGACGAGCTTTCCGAGACTTATGACCGGGTCGAGGCGAACGCCAAGGACACCAAACAGGCCACCGGCGCCGCCCAGGAGCGGATTGCCGAGAGCCTGGTCGCGATGGCCGAACGGGTCGAGAATATTGCCCTCAAGCTAGAGAACGCTTAAGCTTTCGGAGTGGGCGGGTACTGCACGACTCGTTAGTGCCGTTATGTCCCTGGGCCAATAATTCCCACTCGGGAGCTGTCCCTGCCGGCGGTGTGCCGCCGGTACACGGCGCCCACCTGCACATGCAGGCCACAGTGGAACAGAGGGCCGACGGTCGCCGCGGTTCCGCCCGCTCCACCCTTTCCCGTCCGCGAGCTTGCCGGACAGAGACGGTTTCCGGGAGCCGCGAACATGCCCGTTTCGCCCGATTCGCTCGATTGCAAGGCGAATCTGCGCAAATTCTGCCGCGCCCGGCGCGGTCAGCGTCACGCCCGAGTCCGATCGGAGGACGGGGCCGCCCTGGCGCGGAACTTCCTGACCGCGTTGTCGCTTCGCGCCGGCGCCCCGGTCTCGGGTTACTGGCCGATCGCCGACGAGATCGACGTGCGGCCCCTGCTCGAGGCGTTGTTCCGGCGCGGCCATCCTCTGGCGCTGCCGGTGGTGGTGGGGCGCGGGCGGCCGCTCGAGTTCCGCGCCTGGGCGCCGGGCGAGAAGCTGGAGCCGGCGCCGTTCGGGACCTCGGTGCCGACCCCCGGGCGCGCCGAGGTCGTGCCGGACCTGGTGATCGTTCCCTTGCTGGGCTTCGACGGCGCCGGCAACCGGCTCGGCTACGGCGGCGGTTATTACGACCGCTCTCTGGCGGCGCTGCGCGCCGGGCGGGTGCTGGCGGTCGGCGTCGCCTACGACGCGCAACGGGTTGCTCGCGTACCCCGCGCCGACCATGATCAGCGGCTCGATTGGGTGATCACCGAGACCGCCGCGCTGCGCATGTCGTGACCAACGGGGAAACCAAGCGATGAGGCTGCTGTTTTGCGGCGACGTGGTCGGCCAGCCGGGCCGTCGGGTCCTGTTCGGCCAATTGCCGAGGCTCAAGCGCGAATTGGAACTCGATTTCGTGATCGCCAACGGCGAGAACGCCGCCGGCGGCTTCGGCATCACGCCGGCGATCTGCGAGGATTTCTACCAGGCCGGCGTCGATGTCATCACCTCCGGCAATCATGTCTGGGACCAGCGCGAGATCATCCCCCACCTCGCCCGGGAGGTGAGGCTGTTGCGCCCGCTCAACTATCCGCCCGGCACCGCCGGCGCCGGCGCCGGCGTCTTCGCCGGCCCGCGCGGCGGGAAGGTGTTGGTGATCAACGTGATGATGCGCCTGTTCATGGACCCTCTCGACGATCCCTATCGATGCGTGGACGAAGTGCTGGCCGGCCATGAGCTGGGCGCCGATACCGCCGCGATCGTGGTCGACGTGCACGGCGAGGCGAGTAGCGAAAAGCAGGCCATGGGCCGGTATCTGGATGGCCGGGTGTCGATGGTGATCGGCACCCATACCCATGTGCCGACCTCGGATACGATGATTTTCCCCGCCGGCACCGCCTATCAAACCGATGCCGGCATGTGCGGCGATTACGACTCGGTGATCGGCGGTGACAAGGAGATGTGGGTGTCGCGGTTCCACTCGCGGCTGCCGACCGGGCGGGTCCAGCCGGCCAAGGGCGAGGGCACCTTGTGCGCGGTCTATGCCGAGCTCGACCCGGCCACCGGCCTGGCCCGACGCGCCGCGCCGGTCATCCTCGGCCCCTGGCTCGAGGAACGCTGGCCGATTTGACCCGCGCGGCCTCCGCCACGATCAATCCGGAACGCTTCCAGCGGCCGATGAAGTTCCGAGATGCAATTTCCGAGCAGGCGAAATCGTATTTGGTATTTGGGGACATTGAACTTTTAGGGCTTTGCTCCGAGCAGGCGATTCAAGAAGAGGGCTCACGGTCGACGAAAACTGGAACGACAACAGATGCCGTCCAGGAAATATTCCCAGAAAAGTTCAATAACCCCATTTCCGTCTGTCAGGCGTCAGTCTCGTTTGCCGCGAAAGCTTTTCAGGTAACGATCAAGCGTGAGCGGGGATCACGAATTGCCGGCGCCGGTCGCTATCATCGTCCCGGAACTTCCCCAGCAGCGATAGAAAGTGAAACCTGATTCTGAGATACCAGGGCGCGCACGGTCGCGGCAAACGAGCCCTTTCATGCTCGGGCGGTTCGGACACCCGTTCAAGATACGTGTCGACAGCTTGGTGGAGGCGGTCGCGAACTTCCGGAAACGAATTGCCTTCCACGGCGACATCGAAATCCAGGCAAATCGCCCACCATCGGCTATCATGACTTTCCGCCATGCACCGAATCGGCCCATGGTCGATCTCGCCAAATACCTTTCCATTTTGGTTCACGTCGTCTGTTGCATGTTTGCCAATTTGGCGCCCTGCCAAGCTTCTGGATACCGGTGCCCGAATTGGCTGAAGGATATTTTGGGACAGTTCGGTCACCAGTAGGGACAATGCCCAGCCCGCAGTTAGCCCCATTGTCGCCATAATGGCATGATAGGGGATTCGCTGGCCCGCTGTGGGCTAGGCGGATGCACTATATCTGGTATGATGGTTGGCGCGTGACGCTAAAGTAAGGGAAAGTATCGGCCATGGCCGGCCATTCTCAATTCAAGAACATCATGTACCGCAAGGGCGCCCAGGACGCCAAGCGCGCCAAGCAGTTCGCCAAGCTCGCCCGCGAGGTGACGGTCGCGGCCAAGGAAGGGCTGCCCGACCCGGCGATGAACCCGCGTCTGCGCGCGGCAATGGCCGCGGCCCGCGGCGCCAACATGCCCAACAGCAATATCGAGCGTGCCATCAAGCGCGGCCAGGGCGGCGCCGGAGACGCCGATTTCCATCAAGTCCGTTACGAGGGCTACGGCGCCAACGGTGTCGCGGTGATCGTCGAGGCCTTGACCGACAATCGCAATCGGACGGCGGCCGAGGTCCGCGCCGCCTTCACCAAGCATGGCGGCAATCTGGGCGAGACCGGCAGTGTCGGTTTCATGTTCGTGCGGGTCGGCCTGGTCCGCTATCGGGCCGGCGCGGCGAGCGCCGACGACATGTTCGAGGCGGCTCTCGAAGCCGGCGCCGACAACGTCGAATCGAGCGCTTCCGGTCACGAGGTTCGGTGCGAGCCCGACTCGTTCAACGACGTTCGCGACTCCCTCGAGGCACGGTTCGGGGTCGCGGAATCGGCGGGGCTGGAATGGGTGGCGCAGACCTCGATT
>CAJWQN010000136.1 GCA_913045505.1 uncultured Rhodospirillaceae bacterium
GGCCATGGGATGGCGGGCGATTCGGATCGGGCTCGATCAACCGGCGGTGCTGTGCCAGCAATTGCGTGCCTTGCTCCGTGCCGCCGCCGGGCGGACTCTTGACGTGATGTTTCCGATGGTCGCCGACCTGGCCGAGTATCGTGCCGCCAGTGCTCTGCTCGATCACGAGATCGCCCGGCTGCGTCGACAAGGAGAAACACTGCCGACCAAGATCCAGGTCGGCGTGATGCTGGAGATCCCGGCGTTGATGTGGCAGCTGCCCGACTTGGCCGCGGAACTCGATTTTGTTTCGGTGGGCACCAACGATCTGATCCAATTCCTTTACGCGAGCGACCGGGCGAACTCGAAATTGGTGGGCCGATACGGGGTACTGTCGCCGGCCGCTCTGTCGCTGCTGGAGCAATTGGTGCGCGATTGCGAGGCTCGCGGCGTGGTCCTCACCGTATGCGGAGAAGCCGCCGGTCAGACCATCGAGGTCATGGCCATGATCGGGATCGGGGTGCGCCGGTTCTCGATGCCGCCGAGCCGGATCGGGCCGATCAAGCTGATGGTGCGGAGCCTGCGCGTGGCGCCGCTGCAAAAGTATTTGGAGATCCGTCGCGGGACCACGCAATCGAGTTTGCGCGACGCCTTGCATGCCTATGCCCGCGATCACCATATCAATATTTAGTTCAAGGATGTTGCGCATTTATTTCATGATTCGGTTTAATGTTGACGGCCGGGGCGGTTTCGGGATACTGGCTATTTCGCATGCGATACTTGCGGGGACTGCGTATTGCGCCAAGTTTGGTTGACGCGGCCGGCATGGTGCGCCGGCTGAGGTGGCTCCGATGGCGATGCCCGACGACGTCATGATCAACGACCAAGAGCCGCGCGGCGATCACGGCTATCAGGGGATCGGCGCGCAACTGCGCTATGCGCGCGAGCAGGTCGGTAGCAGCTTGGAAGATGTCGCGCGCGCCTTGCGCATCCGTTATCCGCACTTGCTGGCGATCGAGGAAGGGCGGTTCGAGGACCTTCCGGGTCCGGCCTATGTGGTCGGCTTCATGCGCAGTTACGCCGAGCAGGTCGGGATCGATCCGGGGATCGCGGTCGACCGATTTCGGGACGAGGTCAGCGGCTTTCGACCGGAGCAGAATCTTCGGTTTCCGGAGCCGCCGCCGGAGGCGCGAACGCCGCAACCATGGATTATCGGCGCCGGGCTGGTCCTGGCCGTGATCGCCTTTGGGACTTGGTATTTTCTGCAAACCAGGGACTCCCTTGACCTGGTCGGGGTGGTCGAGGTCCCGGCGGAAATGGAGCGGATCGCGCCGGTCAGGCCTCGTCCGCCGCCACCGCAGGTGGTGGCGCCGGATATCGCGGGCAATACCGGCGCCGGAGCGGAGTCGGGCTCCGAACTGGACAGCGCGGCAACGATGGCGGAATTGGCGAGCGAGCCCGCCCCGGCCATTGAACTTGAAAACGCGGCGCCGTCGACCGGTTCGGAGTCGGTCGTCACGGCGGTGGTCGAGACTCCGGAGCCGGCGGTCGAAGACGTCGGATCGGTCGCCGAGCGCCAGCCGTCGGCGGAGCCCGAGCCCGAATTGACGCCGTTGTCGGAGACCGTGGTCGAAGCCATAGCCGGGGAGGATCCGGCGCCGGCCGGCGCCGAAGCGATCACCGGAGCGCTGACCGATGCCCCCGACGCACCCACCCTCGTGGCCAACCCGCCGCCGCCGCCGGCGGCGCCGAACGACAGCTACGAGCCCCGCGTCTATGGCCAGGACAACGCCGGCGCGCGCGTGGTCCTGCGGGCGCTATCGGACAGTTGGGTCCAGGTCCAGGGCGGCAACAATGAACTGCTGCTGACCCGTATCCTCTATGCGGGCGATACCTATCTGGTGCCCAATCGCGACGATCTGATCCTGATCACCGGCAACGCCGGTGGGATCGAAATCTTGGTTGACGGCAAGTTGATGCCGGAACTGGGACCCGAAGGCGCGGTCCGGCGCAACGTATCGCTCAGTCCGGACGTACTCGCTGGCGGCGCGACCTCGGATCGCTGACGCCCGGCCGCTGGCGCTCTCCACCGGTATTGTTTCATGCCCGGCCAAGGTATAGTGATCGGGCCCGCCCCGCCCCATTCGCCACCGTATTCGGAGGAATGGAGAGACTGCGCATGAGCGTACGCCCTTACCGCGACATCCATCGCCGTCGCAGTCGACAGATCCAGGTCGGTCCGGTCGCCGTTGGCGGCGATGCCCCGATCACCGTGCAGTCGATGACCAACACGCTGACCACAGATGTCGCGGCGACCATCGCCCAGGTTCGGGCGCTGGAGGCGGCGGGCGCGGATATCGTTCGGATCTCCTGCCCCGACCAGGGATCGACCGCGGCGCTGGCCGAGATCGTGGGCGCGGTGACGGTGCCGATCGTGGCCGACATTCATTTTCATTACCAACGGGCGATCGAGGCGGCACGGGCCGGTGCCGCCTGCCTCAGGATCAATCCCGGCAACATCGGCGCCGCCGAGCGGGTGCGCGAGGTGGTTCGGGCCGCCAAGGATCACGGTTGCTCCATGCGAATCGGCGTCAACGCCGGCTCGCTGGAACGTGATCTACTCGAAAAATACGGTGAGCCGTGTCCCGACGCGATGGTCGAAAGCGCACTCGATCACGCCCGCATTCTCGAGGACAACGACTTTTTCGACTTCAAGATCAGCGTCAAGGCGTCCGATGTGTTCCTGGCCGTGGCCGCCTATCAGGGCTTGGCCGAGGCCTGCGATTATCCGCTCCATATCGGTATCACCGAAGCCGGTGGCCTGACCACCGGCACGGTCAAGTCGTCGGTCGGGCTCGGCATGCTGTTGTGGTCGGGCATCGGCGACACGGTGCGGGTGTCGCTGTCGGCGGATCCGGTCGAGGAGGTGCGGGTCGGATTCGAACTGCTGAAGTGTCTCGGGCTGCGCTATCGCGGCGTCAATATCGTCGCCTGCCCATCCTGCGCGCGCCAACAGTTCCCGGTGATCCGGACGGTGGAACTGCTGGAGCGGCGCCTGGCCCATATTACCACACCGATGACCCTGTCGATCATCGGCTGCGTGGTCAACGGGCCCGGCGAGGCACGGGAAACCGATATCGGGTTGACCGGCGGCGGCAAGGGCACCCATCAGGTGTATCTGAGCGGGATCACGGATCACAAGATCGGCGAAGGGGAACTCGTCGATCACCTTGTCGCCCTGGTCGAGAGCAAAGCCGCCGAGATGGATACGGAGATGGCCGCGGAATAAGCCGCCGCCGCGCCTGAGGCCAAGACCGGATGACATTGGACGACAAGCTCGATCGAATCGTTGGGCGTTACGCCGATCTCGGCGATCAAATGGCCCAGCAATCATTGTCGGCGGACGAACGGGTGCGCCTAGCCAAGGAATATGCCGAGCTGACACCGGTTATCGAGAGCATTGAAAGCCTGCGCAAGGTCCGCGCGGAGATGGGTGATCTGGCGGGGTTGGTCGCGGACGGCGGCGACGACCCGGAGCTGCGGGCCATGGCCGAGGCCGAGTTCACCGATCTGCGGCGGCGCGAGCCGGAACTGGAGCGCGAGGTGCGCCTGCTGCTGGTGCCCAGGGACGCCGACGACAACAAGAACGTGATCCTCGAGGTGCGCGCCGGCACCGGTGGCGAAGAAGCGGCCCTGTTCGCGGCCGATTTGTTTCGGATGTATCAGCGTTACGCCGAACTCCGCCGCTGGCGGGTCGAACTGATGGCCTTGTCCGAGACCGGGATCGGAGGCTTCAAGGAGGCGATCGCATCGATTTCCGGGCAAGGCGTGTTCGCCCGCCTGAAATTCGAATCCGGCGTTCATCGGGTCCAGCGGGTGCCCAAGACCGAAGCTTCGGGCCGGGTTCACACATCCGCGGCGACCGTCGCGGTGCTTCCCGAGGCCGAGGCGGTCGACGTCCAGATCGAGGACAAGGATATTCGGGTCGACGTGTTCCGCGCCAGCGGCCCCGGCGGCCAGTCGGTCAACACCACGGACAGCGCGGTCCGACTCACCCACCTGCCGAGCGGAATCGTGGTCTCCCAGCAGGACGAGAAATCCCAGCACAAGAACCGGGCCAAGGCCATGCGCATACTGCGGGCGCGCATCTACGAGGCTGAACGCGCCGCCCAGGCCGAGGCGCGCGCGGCCGACCGTCGATCCCAGGTCGGCAGTGGCGATCGGTCCGAGCGAATCCGGACCTACAACTTTCCGCAAGGCCGGGTCACCGATCACCGGATCAATGTCAGCCTGTATGATATCGACAAGATGTTGAACGGCGAGTTGCTGGACGAGTTGATCGATGGGCTGACGGCCGAGGATCAGGCCGGAAAGCTGGCCGAACTTGCCTGATCTTGGCGCCATCGCGGGTGCGGTTTCGTTGGCGGACGCGCTCGACCGGGCCGGCCGGCACTTGCTGGCCCGCGGGGTTTCGGAACCGCGGCGCGACGCTTCGGTGTTGCTCGGCCACGCCACCGGCCTGTCGCGCGAGAAGATGGTGGCGAGGCCGGACCGCGCGATCGACGAGAGCCAGCGCCATTCGTTCGCGGCCCTGATCGGGCGCCGGGCGGCGCGTGAGCCGGTCGCGCGGATTCTGGGCCGGCGTGGATTCTGGAAGTCGGTGTTGCGGGTGACCCCCGACACGCTCGACCCGCGTCCCGATAGCGAGACATTGATCGAGGCGCTGTTGTCCGAGGCGGGAGAGGCGAACGGCGGGCGCCACGTGCTTGATCTCGGCACCGGGTCGGGCTGCTTGCTGTTGGCCTTGCTGGGCGAATGGGCATGCGCCCGGGGCGTCGGCGTCGATCTCAGCGCCGCGGCCGTGGCGGTCGCGCGCGTCAACGCGCTGGAACTGGGCTTGGCGGCGCGATGCCGGTTCGTGGTCGGCGATTGGGGGCGACCCTTGAAAGAGCGCTTCGACGTCGTGGTCGCCAACCCGCCCTATCTTTCGGAGGCGGAGATCGGTCGGTGCGAGGCGGAAGTCGCCCGCTACGAGCCGCGCCTGGCCCTCTATGGCGGTGCCGACGGTCTTGATGCCTATCGGGCCGTGGTGCCCCAACTTGGCCCCCTGCTCACGCCTGGCGGGCTGGTCGCGATCGAGATCGGACGCGGCCAGGCCCGGGCGGTGACCGCGATGGTCGAAGCCGGCGGCCTCCTGATTGTCGGGGTCCGCGCCGATCTTTCCGGAATCGATCGTTGCGTCCTGGCGCGTCGGCGATGACAAATGGCCCATAGGCTAAGAAAACGCTTGGAATATGACCCTCGACTCGCTAGGTTGCCAAAAGAAACCCGGTGAAGGCGATTGATGAACAGCCTGGCGAGGGTTTCTCAAGCGTCGAACGGAAGTGATCGCGTCTGGACTGCATGGTTCCGGCAGCCGAGACATAACATGACGTTCCAGAGATATCGGATATCATCATCAGACCGCGAGCTGGCATGAAGCAAGGTCCAAGTCCCAAACGCCAACGCGGACGGGGCAACGGTCGCCGTCCGCATTATGGTCATGGCCACACCTTTGAAAGCAATGGGCCGGATGTCAAAATCCGGGGCAATGCGGCGCAGGTGCTGGAAAAGTATCAGTCCTTGGCGCGCGACGCGCTGGCGTCAGGCGACCGGATCGTCGCCGAAAGCTATCTGCAGCACGCCGAGCACTATTATCGAGCGCTGAACGCCAACAGCGCCAACCCGAGCCAGCCGTCGAGCCCGCATCCGAATCAACCGTCGGCGGCGAACCAGGCGCAGCGCCCGAACAACGGTCAAGTCGATGGCGCCAACGGTGGCCGGCCGCGCGGCTCGCGCGACGCCGAGGGCCATCGCGACCGTTCCCAATCCGACGACAACGGCGACACCAAGCCCGATCCCGAGTCGGCGGCCGTCTGACCCACGGGCCGGACCCGGATAGCGGTCTCGGCCTCGCCTTCGAGCCGGCGCCGGCGGATGTCGTGGCACCCTTGTGTTGCAAAATTACAACATTATATAGCGATAGGGTCGCCGGCCATCGGACGGGGCCGGAAGGCCATGGGCAATTCGGGAGCCATTCGTCATGAATTTCGAGAATTACACGGAGCGGAGCCGAGGGTTCATCCAGTCCGCTCAGGGCCGGGCCGCGCGGGCCGGGCACCAGCGCTTCGCGCCGGAACATCTGCTCAAGGAACTGCTCGAGGATGGGGAAGGGTTGGCCGCGAACCTGTTGCGCGGCGCCGGTGCCGCCCCCGAATCGGTGCTGCGCGCGGTCGATGGCGAACTCGACAAGATGCCGCGGGTGGAAGGGGCCGGAGCCGGTCAGCTTTATCTGGCGCCGGAGACCGCGCGCCTGTTCGAATCCGCCGAGCAACTGGCCGAGAAGGCCGGCGATCGATTCGTGACCGCCGAACGCTTGTTGCTCGCCCTCGCCCTGGCCACCGGCACTCCCAGCGCGACCATTCTGGCCGATGCCGGGGCGACCCCCCAGGCGCTCAATGGCGCGATCGAGTCGTTGCGCAAGGGTCGGACCGCCGATTCGGCGACCGCCGAGGACAGCTACGACGCGCTCAAGCGCTACGCCCGCGACATCACCGATCTGGCGCGCGCGGGCAAACTCGATCCGGTCATCGGCCGCGACGAGGAAATCCGTCGCACGATCCAGGTTCTATCCCGGCGGACCAAGAACAATCCGGTGCTGATCGGCGAGCCCGGGGTCGGCAAGACCGCGATCGTCGAGGGCCTGGCCAACCGGATTGTCGATGGCGACGTTCCCGAATCCTTGCGTGACAAACGATTGCTGTCGCTGGACCTGGGTGCGATGGTCGCGGGCGCCAAGTTTCGCGGCGAGTTCGAGGAACGCTTGAAGGCGGTCTTGGCCGAGACCATCGCCGCCGAGGGCGAGATCATTCTGTTCATCGACGAACTGCATACGCTGGTCGGCGCCGGCGCCGCCGAAGGCGCCATGGACGCGTCCAATCTGCTCAAGCCGGCGCTGGCCCGGGGCGAGCTTCATTGCGTCGGCGCCACCACCTTGGACGAATACCGCAAGCGGATCGAAAAGGACGCGGCGTTGGCGCGGCGCTTCCAGTCGGTGTTCGTCGCCGAGCCCAGCGTCGAGGACACGATCTCGATCTTGCGTGGCCTCAAGGAAAAATACGAACTGCATCATGGGGTGGCGATCACGGACAGCGCCATCGTCGCCGCCGCCACCATGTCCAACCGCTACATTTCCGATCGCTTCCTGCCCGACAAGGCCATCGACCTGATCGACGAGGCCGGCAGCCGCAAGCGCATGGAGGTGGACAGCAAACCCGAGGAACTGGACGAGGTGGATCGCAAGGTGATCCAGCTCAAGATCGAGCGCGAAGCCTTGCGCAAGGAGACCGATCGGGCCTCCAAGGACCGCCTCGAGGCCTTGGAATCCGACCTGGCGGACTTGGAGGAACGGGCCAATGCCCTCAACGCCAAATGGGAATCGGAAAAGGACCTGTTGCACGGCGCGCAGGACCTCAAGGAGCGCTTGGAGGCGGCCCGGACCGAACTGGAGGTGGCCAAGCGCGAAGGCAATTTCGAGCGCGCCGGCGAGATCGCCCATGGCGTGATTCCCGACCTGGAAAGCAGGCTCGGCGCGCCCGCCGGCACGACCGGCTCGCTGATGGTCAGCGAGGAGGTCGGCGCCGACGATATCGCCAGCGTGGTGTCCCGCTGGACCGGCATTCCGGTCGACAAGATGCTCGAGGGCGAGCGCGCCAAGCTGCTGCA
>CAJWQN010000137.1 GCA_913045505.1 uncultured Rhodospirillaceae bacterium
CGCCAAGGTCCGGGTGACTCCGGCCGAGATCGGCGGCGGCTTCGGCGGCAAGACCGTGGTCTATGTGGAGCCGCTGGCGGTGCTGCTGTCGCGCAAGGCCGGGCGCCCGGTCAAGATCGTGATGACCCGCCGGGACGTGTTCCGCGCGTCGGGCCCGGCCGCCGGTTCGGTGATCAAGGTCAAGCTCGGCGCCAAGAAGGACGGCACCATCACCGCTGCCGAGGCCACCCTGCTGTTCCAGGCCGGCGCCTTTCAGGGCTCGCCGGTCGGGCCGGGCTGCATGACCGCGTTCGCCCCCTTCGATTTGGAGAACGTCAAGATCGAGGGCTTCGACGTGGTGTGCAATCGCCCCAAGGTCGCCGCCTATCGGGCACCGGGGGCGCCCAACGCCGCGTTCGGCGTCGAATGCGCGTTGGACGAACTGGCCAAGACCCTGGGCATGGACCCGGTCGCGCTGCGTGCCAAGAACGCCGCGCGCGAGGGCACCAAGGCCGCCTACGGGGTGAGCTTCGGCCCCATCGGCTATGTCGAGACCCTGGACGCGGTTCGCGATCATCCCCACTACCAGGCGCCGCTCGGGCCCAACCAGGGCCGCGGCGTGGCCACCGGCTTCTGGTTCAATATCGGCGGTGAATCCTCCGCCTCTGTCAATATCGGCGAGGATGGCACCGCCACCGTGATCACGGGCAGCCCGGACATCGGCGGATCGCGGGCGAGCATGGCCCAGATGGTCGCCGAGGAACTGGGTATCGACATCGACAAGGTGCGCCCCATCGTCGCCGACACCGGCGCCATCGGCTATTCGTTCCTGACCGGCGGCAGCCGGGTCACCTTCGCCACCGGCATGGCCGCGGTCCAGGCGGCGCGGGATGCGATCGGACAGCTTCGCGATCGCGCCGCCAAGGTCATGGAGGTCCCGGTCGAGAACGTGGTCTGGGAGGAAGGATACGCCCGCGTGATCGGCGACAACGCCGACGGCAAGAAGGCCATGTCCCTGGAGCAGCTCTCGGGAATGGCGACCCAGCTCGGCGGCCCAGTGGCCGGTCACGCCTCGATCAACGCCAAGGGGGCCGGCCCCGGCTTTGGCGCCCATATCTGCGATGTCGAGGTCGATCGCGAGACCGGCCGGGTGACGATCCTGCGCTATACCGCGGTCCAGGACGTGGGCCGGGCGATTCACCCGGGCTACGTCGAAGGCCAGCTTCAGGGCGGGGTCGCCCAAGGCGTCGGCTGGGCGCTCAACGAGGAGTATATCTACGACGAAGACGGACGCTTGGCCAATCCTGGCTACCTGGATTACCGGATTCCGGTCGCCTCCGATCTGCCGATGATCGACACCGTGCTGGTCGAGGTGCCCAATCCCAAACACCCCTATGGCGTGCGCGGGGTCGGCGAGGTGCCGATCGTGCCGCCCATGGCCGCGGTGGCGAACGCGATCGAAAACGCGATCGGCATCCGCATGACCGATTTGCCGATGTCGCCGCCCCATGTCCTGGCGGCGCTGGATGGCGGGTCCTGAGCGCGTGCCCAAGGTCGTCCTGCCCAGTGGACTGAGCCGACAGTTCACGGGCGGGGAGACCGAAATCGAGGTTGAAGGCCAGACCGTTCGCGACCTCGTCCGTGCCCTCGAGGCCCGCTTTCCGGGCCTCGGGCCGGTGATCGAGCTGGGCATGGCGGTCGCCATCGACGGCGAAATCTATCAGGATGCGTTTCTGGAGCCGGTCGAGGAGACCAGCGAGGTCTGCATCCTGCCGGCCATACGCGACGGCTCGTAACCGCCATCACGGACTTCTCTATCGCCCGCTCCGGCGGCTCTCTTTTTTCGACGAAAGCGTTGTGGCGCCGGGGGGTGGCGAGGGGTTAGAATAGCGGCGCCGAGAGGAAGGAAGCCGGTGACGCGGGGGGCAAGGTCCCCGCCAGGCCGGCGCTGCCCCCGCAACTGTGTGCGGTGAGGGTCCGGTGGCACGCCACTGACGCCGAGGCGTCGGGAAGGCACCGGATCCTGTGACCCCAAGCCAGGAAACTTCGCTCGGCGGCGATCGCGCATTCCTCGGAGGGAGGACCTTGAGATGCCGTCCGCGCAGGTCTTGGCGCCAGTGACCCTGATCCTCGGCGGTGCCCGCTCCGGTAAGAGCCGTTACGCCGAATCCCTGGTCGAAAGTCAGCCGGGGGCCTGGATCTATGTCGCCACGGCCGAGCCCGGCGACGATGAGATGGCCGCGCGGATTCGCGCCCATCAGGTGCGTCGGGGCAACCGCTGGACGACCATCGAGGCACCGCTGGATCTGGCCGGCGCCTTGCGCCGCGCCGCTTCGGCCGAGGGCGCGGTGTTGGTCGATTGCCTGACCCTGTGGCTGTCCAATCTGATCGCGGCCGGGCACGATATCGAGGCCGAGACCGCGGGCCTCACGGCGGTCCTGTCCGAGCTTGCCGGACCGGTCGTACTGGTCTCCAACGAGGTCGGATTGGGCATCGTGCCCGACAATCCGCTGGCCCGCCGGTTCCGCGATCAGGCCGGACTGCTGCATCAGGCGATCGCGGCGGTGGCGCCATCGGTGGTCTGGGTCGCCGCCGGGCTCCCGCTTCACCTCAAATCCCAGGCCGCGTGATGGCGGCCAAGGTTCCGGCGACGGTGATCACCGGCTTCCTGGGCGCCGGCAAGACCAGCCTGATCCGACACCTGTTGGCGACCGCGCGCGGGCGGCGCCTGGCTTTGATCGTCAACGAGTTCGGCGAGCTCGGGGTGGACGGCGAGATTCTGGCCAGTTGTGGGATCGAAGGCTGCGGCGAGGACGATATCGTCGAATTGGCCAACGGCTGCATCTGCTGCACGGTCGCCGATGATTTCATCCCCACCGTCACCGCCCTCCTCGACCGTGCCGCGCCGCCCGACCAGATCGTCATCGAAACCTCCGGCCTGGCCTTGCCCAAGCCCTTGCTCAAGGCCTTCGACTGGCCCGAGATTCGCACCCGTCTGACCGTCGACGGGGTGATCGCGGTGGTCGATGGCGCCGCCGTCGATGACGGACGCTTCGCCACCGATCCCGAGGCGGTGGCGCGCCAACGCAGGCTCGACCCCAATCTCGATCACGACAACCCGCTCGAAGAGGTCTACGAGGACCAGTTGGCTTGCGCCGATCTGGTGGTGCTCAACAAGGCCGATCTGTTGGAGAGCCGAGCGTTGGAGCGCACCATGGGCGCGGTCGCGGGCAGGCTCCGGCCCGAGGTCAAGCTGGTCTCGGCGGTGGCCGGCGCGATCGATGCCGGAATTCTGCTCGGCCTCGGCGCCGCGGCCGAGGACGATCTGGGCGCGCGCCCATCCCATCACGATGGCGCGCCCGAGCACGAGCACGACGATTTCGAAAGTTTCACCGTCAACCTCGGCGCGGTAGCCTCGCCCGCCCAGCTCCTGGAGCGTCTGCATCCGGTGGTCGCCGGCCATGACATTTTGCGGGTCAAGGGCTTCGCCGCGGTCGCCGGGAAGGACATGCGGCTGGTGGTCCAGGGGGTCGGCGCCAGGCTGCAGCATTACTACGACCGGGACTGGCGGGCGGGGGAGGCCCGCTCCGGCCGACTGGTGGTGATCGGGTGCTCCGGACTGGATCGGCGCGCGATCGCGGGCGCCATCCGGGGCTAGGGCCGGGGCTCGCGGATGCATCTTCTGGCGGCGCAGCCGGGCGGCGTCTCGGACGGTTCCGAGGCGGTTGATCTCGGCCAGAGCCCGGGTGATATCGTGGTCCTCAGCGCGGCCGATACCGAACTCGCGGCGCTGGCCGGCGCCCGCGCCGCGCTCGGCGACGGGTTTCCGGCGCTGCGCCTGGCCAATCTGCTCAACCTGAGCCACAACCTCTCGGTCGATACCTATGTCGAGGCCGTGGTCGCCCACGCCAAGCTGGTGGCGGTTCGCCTGCTCGGCGGGGTCAGCTACTGGCCCTATGGGGTCGAGCAGATCGTGGCTGTCTGTCGCGACCGCGACATCCCCCTGGCCTTGCTGCCCGGCGACGATCAGCCCGATTTGGAGCTTGCCGAATACAGCCGGCTACCGGCGGCGGCCTGCCACCGACTATGGCAATATTGCGTCCAGGGCGGACCGGCCAATGCCGTCAGCTTCCTGGGCTACGCCGCCCATCTGATCGGCCATGAGGCGGCCGAATGGCGCCCGCCCGCACCGGTGCTCCGGGCCGGCCTTTATTGGCCGGGCCGCGATCGTCCGGACCTCGACGACCTCCGCGCGGCATGGCATCCGGATGCGCCGGTGGCGGCGGTGGTGTTCTATCGCGCCTTGGTTCTGGCCTCGAATTTGGCGCCGATCGACGCTTTGATCGCGGCGCTCCGGGATCAGGGCGTGAACCCGATGCCGATCCATGTCGCGAGTCTCAAGGACCCACTGTCCGCCGAGATTCTGGATGGCCTGCTCCGGGCGGCACCGCCGGCGGTGATTCTCAACGGCACCGGATTTGCCGTTTCCAGCCCCGGCCGGGAGCGGCGGCCAACGCCGTTCGACAGCGCCCGCTGCCCCGTGCTCCAGGTGGTGTTCGCGGGTGGCACCCGGGCCGCGTGGGAAGCCGGCACCAACGGCCTTTCGGCCCGCGATATCGCCATGAACGTCGCCCTGCCCGAGGTCGACGGGCGCATCCTCGCCCGCGCGGTGTCGTTCAAGACCGAGGCCCGGTTCGATCCGCTGTGCGAGACCGCCGTGGTCGAATACCAGCCGGTGGCCGACCGGGTTGCGTTCACCGCCCGCCTGGCCGGCGCCTGGGCGGCGCTCCGCCGGGCGCCGATTCCGGAACGCCGCGTCGCGCTCATCCTCGCCAACTATCCCAACCGGGACGGACGGATCGGCAATGGCGTCGGGCTCGACACGCCGGCCAGCGCCGCCGCCCTCCTGGCCGCCCTGGCCGATGCCGGCTACCGGATCGATGATCCGCCGGCCGACGGCGCCGCCCTGCTGGCACGTCTTCGCGCCGGCCCGACCAACGACCTGGGCGCCCGCGACCGGCGAGCCGGAGGGATACGGTTTCCGGTCGACCGCTATCGGGACTTCTTCGCCACCTTACCGCAGCCGGTTCGGGACCGGATCACCGGCCAATGGGGCGTGCCCGAGGACGATCCGTTCGTATCGGGCGGCCATTTCGTGCTGCCGGTCCTCCACCTGGGCAATATCGTTCTCGGTATCCAGCCGGCGCGGGGCTACAACATCGATCCGGTCCGCACCTACCACGATCCGGACCTGGTACCGCCCCACGGATATCTGGCGTTTTACGCCTGGTTGCGCGAGGATTTCGCTGCCCATGCGGTGATCCACCTGGGCAAGCACGGCAATCTGGAGTGGCTGCCGGGCAAGGGCGTGGCGCTGTCCGAGGAATGTTTTCCCGAGGTCGCGCTCGGGCCGGTCCCCCACATCTATCCGTTCATCGTCAACGATCCCGGCGAGGGCACCCAGGCCAAGCGGCGGGCGGCGGCGGTGATCGTCGATCACCTGACCCCGCCTTTGACCCGTGCCGAGACCTATGGCCCGTTGGCCGAGCTCGAAGCGCTGGTCGACGAATATTACGAGGCGGCGGGCGTTGATCCGCGCCGGCTGGCGGTGCTTCGCGATCAGATTCTCACCCTCACCCAAGCAATCGGCCTCGACAAGGACAGTGGGGTCGACGGCGACGACGACTCGGACGCGGCGCTCGCCAAACTCGACAATTACCTGTGCGAACTCAAGGAGATGCAGATTCGGGACGGCCTTCACGTGCTCGGCCAATCACCCCAGGGCGGGCAGCTCGCCGATCTTCTGGTCGCCCTCACCCGCCTGCCGCGAAACCAGGGGCAGGGCGGCGATGGCTCGCTGATCCGCGCCCTCGCCGCCGATCTTGATCTCAACGGTGGCTTTGATCCGCTCGATTGCGAACTGGGCGCGACCTGGCCCGGCGCCCGCCCGGAGGCGCTCGAGTCGGCATCGTCCTGGCGGACCAACGGCGACACCGTGGAGCGGCTCGAGGGCTTGGCCGCCGCGCTGGTCGCCGGCACCCGTGAAGCGCCGCCGGTATGGGCGCGGACCCGATCGGTGCTCGGCAAGATCGACGACGACATTCGCCCGGCGGTGGGGATGAGCGGGGCCGCCGAAACCGCCGCGGTGCTGGCGGCGCTCGATGGTCGCTTCGTTGAGCCGGGGCCGTCCGGAGCGCCGACCCGTGGCCGCGTCGATGTGCTGCCGACCGGGCGCAATTTCTATTCGGTGGACACCCGGACCGTGCCGACCCCCGCGGCCTGGCTTCTGGGCTGGAAATCGGCGGCGCTGCTGATCGAGCGCCACCGCCAGGAGCATGGCGCCTGGCCCCGGCGCATGGCGCTCAGCGTCTGGGGCACCGCCAACATGCGTACCGGCGGCGACGATCTGGCCCAGGCGCTGGCCCTGATGGGCGTGCAGCCGACCTGGGAGACCGCCTCGCGGAGGGTCACCGGGTTCGAGATCATGCCGCCGGGGGTGCTCGATCGGCCGCGCGTCGATGTCGCGTTGCGGGTCTCGGGCTTCTTTCGCGATGCCTTCCCGGCCCAGATCGATCTGTTCGATTCGGTGGTGCGGGCGGTCGCGGCCCTCGACGAGGGGGAAGCGCAAAATCCCTTGGCGGCGCGGGTCCGGGCCGACGCCGCCCGGCTCGCCAGCCAGGGTGTTGACGCGGACGCGGCCGACAGACGGGCGGCGTTCCGGGTGTTCGGCTCCAAGCCGGGCGCTTACGGCGCCGGTTTGCAAGCGCTGATCGACGAGCGCGGCTGGCGGGAGGAAGCGGACCTGGCCCGCGCCTATATCGCCTGGGGCGGCTATGCCTATGGCGGCGGTTCCTCGGGCGACGCCGAGCACGGCCTGTTCGAATCCTTCCTCGGCGAAACCCAAGCGGTGCTTCACAATCAGGACAATCGCGAGCACGATCTGCTCGATTCCGACGACTATTACCAGTTCGAGGGCGGCATGGTGGCGGCGGTCCACCATCTCTCGGGCCGCCGTCCGGCGGTCTATCACAACGATCATTCCCGCCCCGAGGCGCCGAAGACGCGGACCCTGGACGAGGAGATCGCGCGGGTGGTGCGGGCGCGGGTGGTCAATCCGAAATGGATTGCCGGGGTCATGCGCCATGGCTACAAGGGCGCGTTCGAGATGGCGGCGACGGTCGATTATCTGTTCGCCTTCGCCGCGACCACCGGCGCGGTCGCCGATCACCACTTCGACGCGGTCTTCGACGCCTATCTGGGCGACGACGAGGTCCGCGGGTTCCTCAACGACGCTAACCCGGCCGCCGCCCGCGATATCGCGCTTCGGCTCAAGGAGGCCCATGACAGGGGCCTGTGGAAGCCCCGTTCCAACTCGGCCTACGGGCGCCTTACAATGCTCGGCGAGGAATAGGGAGAGGGTGACCATGGCCGAGACCAGCCAAGACCAGATCAACCGCCGCGCCAACGAGAAGGCGGCCAAGCGCAAGGCCGCGCGTGACCGCGTTCTGGCCACCAAGACCATCGAGAAGGGCCTGCTGATCGTCCATACCGGCAAGGGCAAGGGCAAATCCACCGCCGCCTTCGGCCTGGCGGCGCGGGCCATCGGCAACGGCCTCAAGGTCGGCGTCGTCCAGTTCGTC
>CAJWQN010000138.1 GCA_913045505.1 uncultured Rhodospirillaceae bacterium
ACCAGCCCGACTTGACCGCCGAGACCATTCGCGATGGCTGGCTCCATACCGGCGATGTCGGGCTCATCGACAACGAGGGCTTCGTCCGCATCACCGACCGCATGAAGGACATCATCATCACCGCCGGGGGCAAGAACGTCACGCCGTCCGAAATCGAGAACCAGCTCAAGTTCAGCCTCTATATCTCGGATGCGGTGGTGATCGGGGACAAGCGCAAGTTCCTGACCTGCCTGATCATGATCGACCACGACAACGTGGTGAAATTCGCCCAGGATCACGACGTGCCGTTCACCAACTTCACCAGCCTCGCTCGCTCCGAGCCGGTGGTCGATCTGATCGGCCGCGAGGTCGACAAGGTCAACGCCCAGGTCGCCCGGGTCGAAAGCATCAAGCGCTTTCGCCTGATCGAGACCCAACTCGACCCGGAGGACGAGGAACTGACCCCGACCATGAAGCTCAAGCGCAAGTTCGTGAACCAGAAATACAGCGCTTTGATCGAGGACATGTATCAGGGCGCGTGAGCGCGGCAACCGCCGGGCCAGAAAACGGGAGAGCAAACAGATGAGAATCAGAGGGATTGTTGCCGGCGCCTTGAGCGCGGCCTTGGCGATTTCGGTCGCGACTGGCGCCGAAGCCGGTCCGCAAGGCGTGACCGATACCGAAATCGTGATCGGGACGCACCAGGACCTGAGTGGGCCGATCACATTCTGGGGCGTGCCGGTGCGCAACGGCATGGTCATGGCGGCCGAGGACATCAACGCCGCCGGCGGCATCCATGGCCGCCAGATCAAGCTGGTGGTCGAGGATTCGGGCTACGACCCGAAAAAGGCGGTTCTGGCGACCCAGAAGCTCCTGAGCCGGGACAAGATCTTCATCATGGCCGGGGCCATGGGCACTCCGACCGTGCTCGCGACCATGCCGCTGGTGCTGAAAAAAGGCCTGGCCCATGTGTTCCCGCTGACCGCGGCCGAGCAGATGTACAAGCCGTTCAACAAGCTCAAGTTTTCCTCCGCCGCGCCCTATTACGTGGGCATGCGCACGGGCATCAAATATCTGGTCGAGAAGAATGGGCGGAGCCGCATCTGCAGCCTCCACCAGGACGACGAATTCGGCCTCAACGTCCATCGCGGCGCTGTCGAGCAGGCCGCCGCCATGGGCTCCGAAGTGTTCGAGACCACCACCTACAAGCGCGGCGCCACCGATTACTCGAGCCAAGTCGCCCGGCTCGCCGCCGCCAACTGCGATCTGGTCAGCCTCGGCACCATCATTCGCGAGACCATCGGAGTCATGGTCGAGGCCCGCAAGATCGGCTTCACACCCGATTTCCTGGTCTCCGCGGCCGGTTACGCGCCCGAGGTGGCGATGCTGGGCAAGGGCGTGACCAACGGCCTCTACGGAGTCGGCCAGGCGCGGATTCCCTATTACGAGGATTCGACACCGGAAGTGCGGGATTGGATGGACCGCTACAAGGCCCGCTTCGAGTCGGATGGCAACATCCAGGCGGTCTACGGCTACACGGCCCTGGCGCTGACCGCCGAAGGTCTCAAGAACGCCGGCCGCGACCTCGACACCGACTCCTTCGTCGCCGGGCTCGAGCAGATCAAGAACTGGACCTCCATCTTCGAGGCCGCGCCGCTGAGCTTCTCGGCCACCGAGCACCTGGGCGCCACCGAATACCTGGTCTCCCAAATCCAGAACGGCCGCTGGGTCCTGCTCGACGGCCCCATGGCCTTTTGAGAGGGAGATGAGGGGTGGTCGGCGGAGCCTGGCCAAACTTCATCTGATAGATAAAGAATCGTCAACTAAGCATCTGTCCTAAAACGTAACTCCCTCCCCCTTGACGGGGGAGGGCCGGACAGGATGCCGACAATCCTGGCCGGTCGAGGACCAACCAGCCTCGACAATGGTCCGCGGATCATGCCGGTCCGCCCACTCCCATCCAAACCTGCCCCTTCGAGGGGGGAGGCTTCCACGTTGTTCCACCGGCGAACAGGACCAGACCGAATTGGAGGGTTGCGGACCTTTCCATCTTACCCCGCCAGCCCCCTGATCTCCCGCGCTTCTTCCGGGGAGGCGACGGCGCGGCCGGCGTTTTGGGCGCATTCGGCCAGGGCCTCGATCAGGTCGCCGTTGCCCCGGCAGCGCTTGCCGTCGGGGAGGTAGAAAGTGTCCTCGACGCCCGAGCGGAGCGCGCCGCCCAATTCGGCCGCCTTCTGGTGCAGGTCCCAGATTTCGGCGCGGCCGATGGCGGTGACCTGCCAGGGGCAGCCGGAGCGGGCGTGGCGAAGCAGGAGGGCGAGCAGGTCGTGATCGGCCGGCATGCCCGAGGCCACGCCCATGACGAAATTGTAGTCCGCATGGGGCGCCGCCATGCCGTTGTCAATGAACAGACCGACCGATCGGACGATGCCGATATCAAAGCATTCGAACTCGGGCGCGGTGCCGGTCTCGGCCATGGCGTCGAGCATGGCCTGGACTTTCTCGACCGGGTTGTCGAACACCATTGGCGGCCAGGCCCAGGCACCGTCGGCGCGGGTCTTGAGGTAGTTGAGCGTGCCGGCGTTGCAGGCCGCGATCTCGGGCCGAATCCGTTTCAGACAGGCGATCGGCCCCGACACATCCGAGCCGACCACGCCGGTGCTCATGTTGATGATCACTCCCGGGCAGGCGGCGCGGATGGCGTCGATGATGGCGCCGGCCACGTCCGGCTCCCAGCTCGGCAGATGGCCCTGGCCCAATTCCTGGTGGCGGAAATGAACATGCATGATCGCCGCGCCCGCGTCATAGGCCTGGCGCGCCGCTGCCGCCATCTCCTCCACCGTCACCGGAACGGGGTGGCGTGCCGGGTCGGTCAGGACGCCTGTCAACGCGCAAGTGATCACCGCCTTGTCGGTCGTGGCCATGTTTCTGTTCTCCGTCAGAATTCGGATGTCGGGGCCGGGTCGACACTGATCAGGAGCTGGCGCGTCCCGACCTGATCGCCGACTGGGGCCGCGACCAAAACCACGCGCCGGCTCATCGGCGCCGGAATTCAGCCATCCACGTCATCGCCCGCGACCAACGCCGGGGCCGACGAAGGTGGGGCCGGCGGCGGTGCAGGCGGCGGCGAAATCGGCGTTCTCGGCCAAAAAGCCGTAACCCGGATGGACCTCGTGGGCGCCACGCGATTTCGCCCCGATTGGCGACCAGCAGATTGGTGCGTGGTTTCACGCGCCGCGGCCGGGCAGGGTGCCTTGGTGCTTGGCGATGATACCGAGCATGATCTCGTCGGCGCCGGCGCCGATCGAGGCCAGGCGCACGTCGCGATAGAGGCGCGCGATCCGGCTCTCCCACATGTAGCCCTGGCCGCCATAGAACTGGAGGCAGGAATCGGCGACCTCGCGACCCAGGCGCCCGGCCTTGAGCTTGGCCATCGAGGCCAGGCGGGTCACGTCCTGGCCGTCCACGTAAAGTTCGGTCGCCCGGTAGGTCAGCGCCCTGAGCGCCTCGACCTCGCTCGACAATTCGGCGAGGCGGAAATGGACCACCTGGTTATCGAGGATAGAGCGCCCGAAGGCCTGGCGTTGGCGGGTGTAGTCGATGCAGTCGGCGATCGCGTCTTCCAGGCCGGCGACCATGTTGGCCGCCGACCACAGGCGCTCTTCCTGGAATTGCATCATCTGGTAGGTGAAGCCCCGGCCGTCCTCGCCGATGCGGTGGGCCTGGGGCACCCGCACGTCCTCGAAGAAAATCTGCGCGGTGTCGGACGACCACATGCCGATTTTCCTGAGCTTGCGGGCCACGGTGACGCCGGGACTGTCCATGGGCACCACGATCAGCGACTTGATGTCATGGGCGCCACCCGAGCCGGTATTGGCCAGCATGCACATCCAATCGGCCTGGGCGCCGTTGGTGATCCACATCTTGCCGCCGTTGATCACGTAATCGTCGCCGTCGGCGCGGGCGGTGGTCTTGATATTGGCCACGTCGGAACCGGCGCCGATTTCACTCACCCCGATGCAGCCCACGAGATCGCCGGCGATCGAGGGCGCCAGAAACTCGCGCTTGAGTCGATCCGATCCGAACCGGGCCAGGGCCGGGGTACACATGTCGGTCTGGACCCCGATCGCCATCGGCACGCCGCCGCAGGCGACATGGCCGAGCTCCTCGGCGAGCACCGTGGCGTATGAATAATCCAGGCCCGCGCCGCCGTATTCCGTGGGCTTGGTGATCCCCAGAAAGCCGGCATCACCCAGCTTCTTGAACAGATCATGGGCGGGAAAGGCGCTGGCCTCCTCCCACTCCTCGACATGGGGATTGATCTCGCGATCGATAAAGCGGCGGACCGAATCCGCCAGGGCCTTGTGCTCCTCGGTGAACAGCATCTTGTTCCGCTCCGTCACATGCGGGCGATGCCGAAGCTGTCGGGACCGGGCCGGCGCTGCTCGGCCGCTCGCACCTCCGCGATCAGGTCGAACATCTCCGACCTGTCGGTGGCGAAGGTCTCCGATGCAGACTCAACCGTCGTCTCGAGGACTGTCATCACCCGATTTCATAGTTAAGTACATCTAACAAAAATACATTATAAATTATTGATCTGAAGTTATTTTATAATCATCGATGAGTATCAAATGCGCCGTCCCGCATCCTTCCAATAGGGCTCGCGGAGCTTGCGTTTGAACACCTTGCCCGAATCCTCCCGTGGAATGGCGTCGTGGAAAGTGACCAGCTTCGGGAGCTTGTAGCGGGACAGGTGCTCGGCCATATGAGCTTGGACCGCCGCCTCCGACAGGCCCGAGCCCGGCATCGGCTCGATCGCCGCCGCCAGCGCTTCGCCGAACTCCGGGTCGGGAATGCCGAACACCGCGCAGTCGTGGACGCCGGCCATGCGGATCAGCACCGCCTCGATCTCGGCCGGGTAGATGTTGACCCCGCCCGAGATCACCATGTCGATCTTGCGGTCGCAAAGAAACAGATAGCCGTCGTCGTCCAGATAGCCGATATCGCCGTTGGTAATCAGCCCGTCACGTTCGATTTCGCGCCGCTTGGTGTCGTTGTTGTGATAGGTGAAATCGGTCAGGCTGCCCAGGCTCACATAGATATCCCCGGTCTCGCCGGCACCGAGCGGGCGACCGTCGTCGTCGAGAATGCGGACCTCGATTTCGGCCATGGGCCGACCGACCGTGCCCGGCCGGGCGATCGATTCGGCGCTGTCGGCGATCGAGATCAGGCCGGCCTCGGTGGAGCCGTAATACTCGTGGATCACCGGACCCCACCAGTCGATCATCTGGCGCTTGATTTCGGGCGGGCAGGGGGCGGCGCCGTGAATCACGTATTCGAGGCTCGACAGGTCGTGGCGCTCGCGCACCTCTTGGGGCAAGCGCAGCAGGCGAATGAACATGGTCGGGACCATGTGCAGATGGCTCAACCGGTGTTCGGCGACCAAGCGCAACAGCTCTACGGTATCGAACCGGGGCATCAGGATCAGGCTGCCCCCGGCCATCAGGGTGAGGCGGGCGTAGGCGTTGGGCGCGCTGTGATAGAGCGGCCCGGTCAGCGCGGCGCTCATGCCCGGCCTGAGGCCAAAGCCCTGACCGGCGCGGCGCATCATTGCCTCCATGTCCGCGGCCGAGGCCGGCGCCCGGCGCACGCCCTTGGGCCGGCCGGTGGTGCCCGACGTATAGATCATGCTGCCCGGGGAATCGGCGGCTTCCGCCGTCCAGGGCTCGAAACCTTCAAGCCACCGGGACCACGCGACCAGGCCTTCCGGGACCCCGACGGCGGAGTCCGGAATGCCGTAGGCGGCGCGCACTTCGGCTGGGGTCTCAACCGCGATGACGGACACAGCCGGGTCGATGGCGCCGGTGAGTGAGGGGACCAAATCGGCGTGGGCGAGCACCACCTTGGCGCCGGAATCCGCGATCACGTAACCGGCTTCCTCCCCGGTTGAATGCCAGTTCACCGGCACCGAATAGGCACCCAGCAATCCGATCGCGGCCATGGCTTCCAGGGCCGGGATGTCGTTGCGCATCACGATCGCGACCGCATCGCCGACACCGACGCCGAGTGTCGCGAAGCCGCTGGCGGCGCGGGCCGCATTGCGCTGAAAATCCTCGATCGCGACCACCCGCGCGCCGCTGGCGATGAACTGGCTCATGGTCGGCAACCACACATGCACCGCGCCCGCCCCCGGGGTGGGGGCGGGCGGTCACCGCGTCGTTCGACCCGGTTCCGGACGGAGCCGCGTGGCGATCCCATGCCGGGGTTAATCGAGATAGCCCATATCGCCCCAGATCTTGTAGTTCTTGCGGAATTCGCTGAGCGATTTCCAGACTCGGGCGAAGTCCTCGTTTTCCGCGGCCTCTTCAACCACCACCTCGTTCCAGGCTGCCTCCAGCGCCCCCAGAATCTCAGGACTCCAACGATGGATTTGGACGCCCTTGCTTTCGAGTTCCTGGAGCGCCGGGAACTGAATCGCTTCGCCTTGGGCGAAGCCACGGAGCATGCTTTCCTTGCACACCGCCTTCAAGATTTCCCGCTGGCCGTCGCTCAAGCCGTTCCATTTCTCGAGGTTGAACATCAACTCGCCCATGCTCATCGGCTGGTGCCAGCCTGGGAAATAATAATGCTTGGCGACCTGATAGAAGCCGAGGTCGAGGTCGATCGCCGGCATCGAGTACTCGGTGGCGTCGATGGTGCCGAGTTCGAGCGCCGGGAAAATGTCGCCGCCGGCCAAGAGCTGGGTCGATACGCCGACCTTCTCCATGACCTTGGCGCCGAGACCGAAGAACCGCATCTTGAGGCCCTTGAGGTCGTCGAGCGAGGTGATCTCGTTGCGAAACCAGCCTGAGCCTTCCGGCGAGATCATGTTGCACGGCATGGAATAGATGTTGTGGGGCTTATACAGCTCCTCGAACAACTCCTGACCGCCGCCAAAGAACATCCACGCAACCGCCTCTCCGGCGCTGGGGCCGAACGGCACCGCGGTGAAGAACTGCAGCGCCGGCACCTTACCGGCCCAATAGCCTGCCGCCGTCCAGCCGGCATCGACCGCGCCGGTGGACACCGCGTCGAAAATCTCCAGAGCCGGGACCAGTGCGCCGGGCTCGAAGAACTTGAGCTGCATGTTGCCGCCCGATAGGGTATTGACCCGCTCTTCGATCAGTCTGCCCTGATCGCCGAGCTGGACCGTCTCGCCGGTAAAGCTGCTGGCCATCTTCCAGCGGATCGGCGCGCCCAAGCCCGATGCCGGCTCGGCCTCGGCCGGCGGCGCGCTGGTGCCTTCCACCGAGGCGGTGGTGGCCGGCTGTTCGCCACCGGGGATGAGATAAGCGCCGATCACGACGCCGATGACCAGGGCGATCACGCCCACAATAAATGTCGATCCTTTCATAACTTGCCTCCCTGTTGCGGCGCCTTCGGCCTGCCGGCATACCCGCCGGCGGGAGCCGGGCGACCGTCGCCCCAAAACGAATGGCCCATTGTCGCAGATGATCGCGACGACGGGTAGCTATCTCGCGCCGCCGGAAGGTTTTTTGTTGACGGTACCCTAGAGCATTTTTCGACCAAATAGGGTCGGAAAATGCTCTAATCGTTCGTTCTCGAGCAAATACGT